>CAZSWW010000069.1:0-5593 GCA_964611265.1 uncultured Sulfurimonas sp.
TCTGCTAATTCACCTAACTCAAACAAGTCCATATCGTATAGTTTTAGTGCATCTTCAAAATTTATTCTATTTTTCATCTAAAAACTCTTTCGTATTCATAATTTTTATACCACAGTCATAAAACTTTTTATCATTTGTTATTAAAACATCACAGTTATTATTTTTAGCACATAAGCATTGTAAAACATCTTCCAAATCTAGGTTTTGCTCTAGTGATATGGTTATAGCCTCTTCAATCACTATACTTGTAAAACTAGACAATTTCCATTTTTTCTGAATAGATTTTAAAAATTTTAAAGTTTTATTTTTATTATGACTTAAATAAAAAATAGTAGTTATCATATCTTCACTAATTACTATATTACTTTCTTGATTAAGTAATTTATACATAAGTTCATTTGCTAAACTACTAGCAGATCTACTTTTATCTAAGAAATCTAAAACAATATTTACATCTAAAAATACATTATTGTTCATATTTTTTCATTCTATTTGTATAAGATTTTTCTCTAATCTTTTCATTTGTAGTTAGATCAGTAAATTCACCACTAAACATACCTGCATACTGCATTATCTCATCTAACTTTTCTTGCTTTTCATCAGAGATTTTTTTCTCTAAAAATTTTTTAAATTCTTGTGCATATTTTGGAGAAACAAAAAGCCCTTTATATTCATGAGTCTTTTTATCTTCTACATCAACATAGTCATATTTTTGCAAAATATCACTATGTCTTGCCAACTCTCTCATACCTATAACTGCTGTCATGTTAAATTCCTATGTTGTCTTTTAAAACATTATACAACTTTAAGTAAATATTGTCAAAGCCCTGGTGCTTTCCACATAGAAGTAGTTATACCTTTATCTACCAACTTTAACTGCTCTTCATAAGCTTTTTGCCAGTTAAGTTTTATATCTTGGTAAAGTTTATGGTTATCCATATCTGGCACATAAGTTTTGTCCCACACTACCAACTTTTTTGAAGCTTTAACAAGTGAACTATATACTCCTGCCCCTACCCCTGCACTCATAGATGCACCTAGTGCTGTAGCTTCTGTAACTTTTGGGATTTTTACTTTTTTACCTAAAACATCTGCAAGTATCTGACACCAAAGTTTACCTTTAGATGCACCACCTGCAAAAACTACCTCATCAAACTCAACTCCACTAAACTTGTGTATATTTTCTAAGTTTATAGCACTTACTATGGCTGAGTTTTCCTCTAGGCTTCTAAACATCTCAGCTTTTGTACTCTCAAGTGTTAGGTTTAAAAAACTTGGACTTGCATGGTACCATTTGCCATACTTCATAGCATCTGAAAAGATTGGGATGATGCCATTTGAGCCAACAGGAACTTTTGAAGCTTTTTTCTCTAAAATCTCATAAACATCTACACCCATATCTTTTGCTTCAAGTTTTTCTAACTCACAAAAAGTATCACGAAACCATCTCATAACAAGCCCACTAAAAAAGGTGATACCCTCAGCTTGGCTAAGTCCATCTACAACATGAGGGTTTACCCTTATACCCATATCTTTTGGTGGTTTTACAGATGATTTTATATTTACCACTTGTTGCCAAAAACTCCCACCTAGTATAGCTACTTGATTTTCTTCAACAACTCCCAAACCAGCAGAGCCTAGTTGAACATCTCCACCACCAGTTACAACTCTTGTATGGGTTAATAATGTTGTTTCAGATGAAGCCTTAGATGTAACACTACCTATAATAGTTCCAGCCTCATAACACGGCACAAATATATCATCTTTTAACCCAACCTTAGTAGCCATAGACCTATCCCAATCACGACAAGACAAAGAGAAGATGCCAGTTGTTCCACCATTACTAGGATCTGTAGCTACCACACCTGAGAGTTTTGCAAGTATCCAATCCCCTATCATAGATATAGATGCCACTTTTTCATAAACTTCTGGGCGATTATTTTTAAGCCATAAGATGCGAGGTAATGCCCCAAGTGCAAAAGTTTGTCCAGATATTTGGTAAAACTCCTCTTCGATGCCATCAAAGTTTTCTTTTAAGTATTTTACCTCATCAGATGCTCTTGCATCTACATTTGCCACACCCCAAAGTTCTTTACCATCTTTGTCATAAAGAACGATGCCCTCTCTCATACTTGTAGCACTAAGAGCAAGTATGTTATCAGCATCTATCTTTGACTTAGCTATCACATCTTTTATACACTCACAAGCAAGTTCCCAGTTTTTAGTAAAATCAAAACTCATCGAGTTTACTACACCATCTTCTTCTAAATGTGTCCACTCTTTTTGACTAACTGCTATCTGTGTACCTTTAGTGTCAAATAAAACTGCTCTTATACTTCCTGTTCCTGCATCTATCGCCATTAGGTATTTCATGATTATTCCTCATCTTCACTATAGGGCAACTCTAATGCCTTAACATCGCCTATAGCATTTCCAGCTATACCTTTTATAGACCCATACATCCCTATAGTATTTTCAAGAACTTTATCTATCTGTTTTTCTCTTTGTTTCCAGATTCTAGCCATCGCTCTTTTTTCTTTGTCTAAATCCTCTTGCATTGTTGAAAAGCCCTCAACTATAGCATCTATCTGCATACTAAACTCTGTACTTGTTAAATAACTATAAAGTAAACTCATCTTATCTGTTTTATTTTCTTCACCTTTTTTAGCATTGTGTAGTTTTATAACACTCTCTCTTAAAACAGATGACAACCCTTTAAACTCTTCAAATGTACAAACCCATACACCATCAACTAAGCCCATTCTGTCAAGTTCATTTGGTAATGCTTGAGTTACAAGTACACCAACATCTACCCCTTTATCTCTCATATCTACTTTAAACTTCTCTATCCAATTTTTTTGAAACTCTTTTGTTCTTTTACTTTCATAGTAAATTTTTCCACAGTTTTGCACCTCTCTTGTATGTACCACTTGGATGCAGTCTGCTCCTCTTGCACCTTTTTTTATCTCCTCTATCACATCAAAAGGGTATTTGTCAGCTAAGTATTCCTCTATGGCTAACTCTTGTACTTCACCTTGGAGTTGCATACTTCCTTGCTCTGCTTTTCTTTGAGCGATTTGTAGTTGTTCTTGAAGTTGTTTGAGTTGTTCCTCTTTTTGTTTAAACTTTAACTCATTTTGTTCATCTGCTGTTTTTTGGATAAGCTGTTTTTCCTCTTGGAGTCTTTTTGTTAGGGCTAGCTCTGCTTCGGCTTGAACTTTTGAGGTTATCTCCTCTTTTTCTCTTTTTAGTTTTTCTATCTCAGCTTTGGACTTATTTAACTCTTTTACTTGGTTTGATTTCTCTTCAAGCTCTTTTTTAAGAAGTGCCATAGAGTCTTCTTGCTCTTTGGCTAACTCTTTTTTTAACTTAACTTGTAACTTTTGTTTTTCGATTTTTAGTTGTGTTTGAGTTGCTTTTTTTAAATCTTCATCAAACTTTTCTTTTTGATTTTCCAACTCTTGAAGTTTTTTTTGTAACTTTTTTTGTTCAGCTGTATTTTTTTGTTTTAGTTCATCTTCTAGTTGGTGGTAAAGTATCTCATTTACATCTATATCTGTTTGACAATTTGGGCATTTTATAGTTGTTTTAGTTGGCATTATTATCCTTTTATGATTTAAGTTTAACCTGTTCTAACTCCCAGTATTCCATCTCAAAACTGTCTTTTAAACTTATGCTTTTATATCCACCCAATTTATCAGCTTTTAAAACTGCCATCATAGTATGAGTTATCACATCATTTATAACATCAGCTTCTTTTTGAGTTTTTCCAAAACTAACCACTCCAAAGTCTTTTATAACTGCATATTTTGGATTAGTATCTAGCATAATTTCATTAGTTGCAAATTTTTTAAAGTACTCTTCGTACTCTTTTTTAAACTCATTTAATGCATCTTCAACATTTTCATCTTCTAAAACTAAAGGGATTCTTTTTGTTCTTATGATATGTTCAGGTGTTAAAACTCCACGAGTTAAGTTTACTTTACCTAGTTGAGAGTAGTTTAATGCTAGTTTTGAACTGTTTACATTTATAAACTCAGATATATTTAACATAGTTATATCAAACTCTTTTGGTTTTATATCTTTTAACTCTATCTTTGCATTTTCTTCTAAAAATTCTTCTGCTTTGCTTACTGCTTCTATCATCTTAGTATACGATACTTTTGCATCATTATCAAAAGTAAATATTCCGTGGTTGTGTAAGATGATGCCATCTATACTACCCCACTCTAACTCTTTTGTCATATCGTATATAGTTTTTGCTAGTATAAATCCTGGCATCACATAGGGTACTATCAGAAAATTTGGATAGACTTTTTTTATATTTTCTAAGCCAGTTTTTGAGTTAGATATAGTTACAACGGCATCTGCATGGGTATGGTCTACAAACTTATAAGGTATAAGTGCATGAAGAATTGCTTCTACTGATGGGTTTGGAGCAGATTTATCTATCATCGCTTTTTTTTGAGTGCTTACCATATCGCTATCACTTAGAGTGTCTAGTTTAGCCATATCTAGTAAAGTGTTTAGTTTTACGGGTGCAAAGCCCTCAGCTTTTATGGAAACCAAATCCCAACCAGAACCTTTTACAAGTAAAATATCTTCACCATCTATAACAGTTTTTACAGATGTATTTCCACCACCATGAAGTACAAGTTCATCATTTTGACCTAAAAGGTTTGAAGTATAAACTCTTAGTTCTAAATCACTTTTATAACTTTTTGCATCTTTATCACACCATAGGTTTTTCATATCTATTATCCTAACTCTCTTAAAAATATTTTTAAATCTTCTAAAATCACATTATCTAAATCATAAATATCTTTTGTAAAAGATATTTCATTGTTACATTTTTCACCTGCTCTTTTTTTCTCTCTTTTACTACAACAATCATACCTTTGATATATTTGTATCCAAAATTTGTCAAATTCTTTTTGATTTAATTTTTCGCTATTTGGTAAACATTTTTGCCATGCATTTAAACAATCAGCTATAGTAGAATCTTTTGACTTTATATGTTTTAAAACTGTTTCTAATTCTCCAAATCCATTTTTATTTAAAATAAATATTTTGAACTCTATATCATTAAAATCATCATCTAAATTTTCTTTTAGTTTTTCTATCTCGATTTGAATTTGCTTTTCTCTATCTTCTATACCAACTTTATCAGCATCAAAAATAATTCCAATTTTATCTATATCACCTTTTAGTATTTTTGTTGTTAAAGCCTTTAATCTTTCTGATAATCTACTTATGCCACCTATACATTCATACTCATCTATGTTACAGATAGGTTTTCCTAGTTCTATATCTAAATTAAGGTATTTTACTAAAGCCTCTATAAAAAATTTATCGTTTTCACTCTCAAGGATTAGAAGATTGCTCATCCTCTTACTTCCTCACCATGAGTTAGTTCATAAAAGAGTTGATTTGCATCTTTATCTACAAGATAAATTTTATTTGTTTTTATATTTTTTACCATTTCAAAATAATATGTATCTTTATCTTGAAGTTTTGTTTGTATTTTGTTAAATGAAGCTATACACTCTTTAGAATGAGTTGTTGCAAAAACTTGCACATTTAACTTTTTAGA
>CAZSWW010000069.1:5693-6911 GCA_964611265.1 uncultured Sulfurimonas sp.
CTATACACTCTTTAGAATGAGTTGTTGCAAAAACTTGCACATTTAACTTTTTAGAAACCTCTAAAATAATAGTCCAAATCTCATCAAGTTGAGTATAATGGATGCCATTATCTACCTCATCTATAAAAAGATAACCATCTTCACAAGTAAAAAGTGCAGTAACTATAGAGATAAGATGCCTTACACCATCTCCAAACTCTGTTATCTCATAATATTCACTGTCTATTTCACAGGTTGGTTTATTATCTATTATTTTAAAAGATTCTATTCTATCATCAAAGTTTTTTAGAATAGTGTTTAAAAATTGTTCCTCTTTTTTTCTTTGTATAGCTGAATAAAAACTAATAATTTCTCTATTTGATAAACCAAAATTATCTATAAATACTATATTTTCAACATAATTCATTTCATAAGAAAAATTATTAGTATTTACTTTTATATGCTGTTTATTAAATTCAAATAAATACTCTTTTATACCTAATTCATCTTTTATTTTAAATGATGCTAAGTTAAGATTTGATTTTGTAAATATATTATCTAACTGTTCTATATATGTTTTAGTATCATTTTTGTCACCAAAGAGAATATTTAAATTTTCTCTCATCTCTTTTATAGTTCTTAAAGCAAAAACAAAACTTTTTAACTCCATTGCTTGTAAGTTGATATAACAAGCCTCCATAAAAGCAGTCTTACCAACATTATTTTTTCCACCTATGAGATTTACTCGCTTTAATCCATCTGCTTTAAAGTCTTTAAAACATTTAAAGTTTTTTATCTCTATAGTTTTTAAATAATTATTCATAATAACTGCCTTTTTGGATTAGGTTATTTTAGTTTTTTAAAAACATCCATAGCATCAAGTTTTTCCCATGGGTAATCACTTTGTCCCACTTGCCCTCTTGCTGCTACATCTGCATAAAGGAATGTATCTGCACTTGGATTATCTAGCCCAAATTTCTTTGTTATCCAGTTTGGAGTTAGTGCAAAATTTTCACTTACAAAAGTCGAAAGTTTATCATCATCAAGACCTTCACTCATAGTTCCATAAGTATCTACAGCTACTGATGTTGGTTTTGCTACCCCTATAGCATAAGAGAGTTGCACTGAACATTTTTTAGCATATCCACAAGCTACTATATGTTTAGCTACCCATCTTGCAGCATAAAGTCCACTTCTATCTACTTTTGTGTAGTCTTTAGAACTTTGAGCTCCACCACC
>CAZSWW010000070.1:0-6851 GCA_964611265.1 uncultured Sulfurimonas sp.
TAATTTTTCTTCTCTAATCAAAAACTAACCTTAGTTATAGTAAAATATCTAAATTTCAATTAAATAATTAGGGTCAAACCATGAAAATATCACTAAAAGCTGTTCCACATATATCTAGTAAAATCGCAGTTGACCTAAATCGTAGTGGCGTTGTTACTATGACAAGAGGATTAGAAGCTGTTTCTAAAGAGGCAGAAAAAGTTCTTGTTGAAAATATCAAACAAGAGATATCACTTGAAGAAAAAGTGGATGAAATCTGTAATGAAAATGAAGAACAAATTGAGTTCAATCTAGTAGATGAAAGACAGCTATTTTTTATGATTAAAAAGAAGTTGGCTCCTGAATTTGGTGTTATTTTAAACTATGAAGAGAGATACTCAGATATTTCACATAAGATTCTTGATGAACTTTATGAAGAGGATTTAATCCATTTTGATGTTACTGAGAACCGTATTAAAAACATTATTTATAATGCTATTACAGGTTTTGTTTCTGAAGCTTCAGAGATAGATGATGCTGTGATAGAGAAGATAAGATCTTATAAAAAAAGGTATATCCCTGGAACTGATGAGTTTGATATTTTATATGAAAAAATTTATAGAGAAGAGTTAATGAAAAGAGGAATGGAGTAGATGAAGACAGCATATATTTACCTTGAAAATGGTTTATTTTTAGAAGCAAAAAGTTTTGGAGCAGATGTAACAAGTGTTGGTGAGATAGTTTTTAACACATCTATGACAGGTTATCAAGAGATTATGAGTGACCCATCTTATGCTGGTCAATTTGTTACATTTACAACACCTGAGATTGGTAATGTTGGTGTAAATTCTCAAGATATGGAAAGTCTAAAAGCTCATTCTAAAGGTATGATAGTTAGAAAATACCAACAAAGATATTCTAGTTTTAGAGCAGAAGATTCACTTGCAAACTTCTTAAAAGAACACGGTGTTATGGGTATTTGTGATATAGATACAAGATATTTAACTAAGATGATAAGAGATGAGGGTGCTATGATGATGGTAGCATCTACAGAGATTAGTGATAAAGATGAACTTAAAAAGATTCTTGAGAACTCTCCTCGCATCGAAGATGTAAACTACATAGAACAAGTTAGTACAAAAGAGAGTTATAAACACTCTCAGTCTACTTACTCTAAAGTTGACTTCAAATTTGACGAAGCACCAGCAGAACAAGCAAAAATCGCTGTTATAGATTTTGGTGTAAAGAAAAATATCTTAAATGAGATTGTAAATGTTGGTATAGGTGTAGAAGTTATTCCAAATGATTTCAAAGCAGAAGACCTAATCGAACAATATAATTCAAAAACTATAGATGGTGTGTTTTTATCAAATGGACCAGGTGACCCACTTGTACTTAAAAAAGAGCAAGAACAGATTAAGAAACTTATAAAAGCTAAAATACCTATGTTTGGTATCTGTTTAGGGCATCAACTTCTTTCTATATCTCATGGTTACGATACATTTAAACTAAAATTTGGACATCATGGTGGTAATCATCCTGTTAAGAATGAAAAAACAGGTTTAGTAGAGATTACAGCACAAAATCATAACTATAATGTTCCTGATAATATCACAGATATAGCAGAGGTAACACATATAAATCTTTTTGATAATACTATAGAGGGTTTAAAGTACAACGATAGCCCTATATTCTCTGTTCAACACCACCCAGAAGCTAGTCCTGGACCTAAAGAAAGTACATATATTTTCAATGAGTTTTTATCTTTAATAAAAAGATAAAAATTCACCTTCTTAACCACTTTTTGTTAATTTAGTGTTAACTAAATTAACAACTTCAAAACAATTAATTGATTTGCATTAAAATTAAGAAACATCAAACAAATTTATAGATAATATGGCATTGTTAATTAGTATAATTTATTTAGTTTAGATTAATTATACGAATTGCTTTGAATCTTAAGGAGGCTATATATGGAGAATCGTCCATTAGAGTACGACTATACGGTTGCAAAGATGTTCATGGTTACAACAATCGTTTTAGGAATTGTTGGAATGAGTATCGGTGTTTTTATTGCATTTGAACTTGCTTTTCCAGGATTAAATACAATCCTTGGTAGTGGTCTTGCAGAATACACTAACTTTAGTCGTCTTCGTCCATTGCACACTGATGCAGTTGCATTTGGTTTTACAGTAAGTGGTATTTTTGCTACTTGGTTTTATGTTGGTCAAAGGGTACTAAAAGTATCTATGGCAGAATCTAAATTTTTAATGTTTATTGGTAAATTACAATTTTGGTTATATATAATCGGTGTTGCAGCAGCAGTTGTTTCACTTTTTATGGGTTATACATCATCAAAAGAGTATGCTGAATTTGAATGGCCTATTGATATCGCTATCGTTGTGGTATGGGTATTATGGGGTGTTTCTATTTTTGGTCTTATCGGTATTCGTCGTGAGAAGTCATTATATATCTCAATATGGTATTATATTGCTACATTCTTAGGTGTGGCTATGCTTTACCTATTTAACAATATGGAAGTTCCAACTATGCTTGCTACATCAGCTGCTGGTGAAACTGGTATTGGTGATATAATGCACTCAGTATCAATGTATGCTGGTACAAATGATGCATTAGTACAATGGTGGTACGGACACAATGCTGTTGCATTCGTATTTACTGTGCCTATTATTGCTATGATTTACTACTTTTTACCAAAAGAATCAGGTCAAGCTATTTATTCTTATAAATTGTCTTTACTTTCTTTCTGGGGTTTAATGTTCGTATATCTATGGGCTGGTGGTCACCACTTATTATTCTCAACTGTTCCTGACTGGATGCAAACTATGGGTTCTATTTTTTCAATAGTTCTTATTTTACCATCATGGGGTTCAGCTATTAATATGCTTCTTACAATGAAGGGTGAATGGCAACAAGTTGCAGCATCTCCATTAATTAAGTTTATGGTTCTTGGTTCTACATTCTATATGTTCTCAACATTAGAAGGTCCTATTCAAGCTATCAAATCTGTTAATGCTATTGCTCACTTTACTGACTGGATTGTTGGACATGTTCACGATGGTACTCTTGGTTGGGTTGGATTTATGATTATTGGTTCACTTTTCCATATGGCTCCTCGTGTATTTAAAAGAGAAATTTATTCTAAAAAATTAATGGCTACACAATTCTGGATTCAAACACTAGGTATCGTTCTTTACTTTACTTCTATGTGGATTTCAGGTATTACTCAAGGTATGATGTGGAGAGCTCACGATGAATTTGGTAACTTAGCTTACTCATTCATGGATACTGTTGATGTACTACACCCATACTATGCACTTCGTGGTACTGGTGGATTATTTTTCTTAGCTGGTTTCTTTATGTTTGCTTATAACATTTATAAAACTATGTCTGCTCGTCCTGTTGAAGAGTCAGAGCTTCAAAATGCTTCGCCTATGGGCGCTTAAGAAAGGGAGGATTATATTATGTTTCATTGGTTAGAAAAAAATCCATTCTTATTCTCTGTGGGTGTATTCGTTGTTATTGCATTTGCTGGTTTAATTGAAATTATTCCAAACTTTGCAGAGGCTTCTCGTCCTGTAATAGGTACTAAACCTTACTCAACTTTAGAGATAGCTGGTCGTCAAGTTTATATTAAAAATAGTTGTAATGCTTGTCATTCACAACTTATCCGTCCATTTAAAGCTGAGACTGATAGATATGGTCACTACTCTTTAAGTGGTGAGTATGCTTATGACCGTCCATTCTTATGGGGTTCAAAAAGAACTGGTCCAGATTTACAGCGTGTAGGTAATTATCGTACAACTGAGTGGCATGAAAATCACATGAAATCACCACAATCTATTGTACCAACATCTATTATGCCTGCATATCCTTGGATGTTTACAAACAAAGCTGATATTGATACTGCATTTGCAGAGCAATTAACAGTTTCTCAGTTCTTTGGTGTACCATATAACAAACCAGTTCCTATGAAAGATGGAACTACTAAAGTTGTTAAAATGGGAAAAAGTATTGCAGAAGCTCGTGCTTTAGCTTTAGAAGAAGCTAAAAAAGTTGCAGCAGATATGAAAGACCAAGATGTAAAAGATGCAGTTGCAAAAGGGGAAATTCCTGAAATTGTAGCTTTAATTGCATACTTAAATAGTCTTAAATAAGTAAAGGTTTATAGTGAATATTGCTGAAATACAAGCTTATGGTTATTTTGCGATTACTGTTTTTATGACGGTAGCTTTATATGCTTATATATACCATTTATATAAAAATAGAAAAGATGCAGATGGTCATGATTATGAAGAGTATAGCAATCTTGTACTAAACGATGATATAGAAGATACTTTAGTAAAACCTATATCAGATAAAAAAGAAAAATAGGAGAAAGATATATGAATAAGCTTTATCTTTGGGGAATTATCATTACTGCTGCGATGCTTGGAGCTACTTATGTAACTGTTGGGTATCAAAAGGGTGGTTTAAATGGTGATATTGTCAACATGCTTGCAATTGCAGGGGCTGTTGCTCTTGTAATTATTACAGTTTTTGTTGTAATTAAGTATGTTCGTCAAATGCAAACAGATACTGCAACTGGTGAGTTAGCAGATGAATCTTGGGATAATATAGGTGAGTATAAAAACCCTGTACCATTTGGTTGGGCTATTATATTTATAGGAACTATGATTTGGGGTATGTGGTATTTCGTAGCTGGTTATCCAGTAAATGCTTACTCTCAAATTGGTGAGTATAACGAAGATGTTGCTGCTCACGATGCTAAATTTGAAAAAGAATATGCAGATGTAAAAGGTAGCAGACTTGTTGCTATGGGTGAATCTGTTTATCTTGTAGAATGTGTTGCTTGTCATGGTTTAAATGCTGATGGTAACAACGAAGTTGATGCTGCAGATTTAAATGCAAGAATCTCTGCTAAAAGTGTAAAATATGTTATTAACCACGGTTCAAATAACAAGCTTTTAAGCCAAGATATGTCTATGCCTGACCGTAATGGTCTTTTCAATACGAATACAGGTGCTTTAATCACAGATGCAGAGATCGAAAAAGTTTCTAAATATGTTGCTAATGGTATGACTGGTGAAGGCTCTAAAGTTTTTGCTGGTACTTGTTCTTCTTGTCATGGTGCAGATGGTAAAGGTATGGATTATGTAGCTCCAAATATCAAAGACTGGAGCAATAGTTTAGTTGTTAATGTTCTTAATAATGGTAAATCTGGTGCTATCGGTACAATGCCTATCATGGATAGACTTAGTGCAAAACAAAAAGAAGCGATTGCAGCATATGTAATGAGCTTAAAAGAAGGAGAGTAACATGAACGAAAGTAGAAGTGTTTGGGCTCTTAACGGTTTAACTGGTGGCTTAATTGCTACTGGTTTACTTTTAGCAATATTAGCATTTTTAAGTGCGAATGCTATGAGTGTTCAAGAAGCTCAGGCAGAAAACTATTATAAAATAGTAAATGAAAAATCTATTAAGATGTTTAGCGTAGATAATGCTAAACATGTTGTAGACGCTAAATAAGGAGAGTAGAATTATGGAAAAAATTTGCGCTTGGGGTCTAGTTATTATGGCTGCATATACTCTTTTTGCTGTTGTAACACCAAATCATTTATTTGTTGGTTAGGGATTTCTTTGAAGTTTTTAGCTAGAGGGCTTTTTGCCCTCGTTTTTATATTATCGTTACAAGTTCAATTGTTTGCAGAGTATTTATATAAGGATGAAGTTATCTATAATCCTAAATTCACTGAAGAAGTAGAAGCTTTAGGAGCTGAGCTTTTTAATAAAACAGGAATTTCTTTACGCTTATTAATGCTAAAAGAATTACCAACTGATATGACAATGTATGCTTATGAGCAAAAGGTTTTAAAAGAGCTTAAAGAACCTACTGTACTATTGACATTTTCAGAATTGAATTCTCAAATAGATATAGAAGCTAGTGAAGCAAGTTTATATAAATATTTTGACAAAAAACAAGTTCTTAGTCCCGTTACATCTTATGTTCAAGCTTTTATGATGGCTGTTGTTTATTCAAAAAGTTTTGATGATTTTAAAAATATCATGAGTAATACTGGTGGGACTATTTTACCACTTTTGGGTGGAAAAGCTAAGAAAAATAGGATAACAGGTAAGTATGCTGCTGCTATGTTTAATGGTTATTTAGATATTGCACAACAGATAGCAGATGCTAAAAATGTTGAGTTAGAACATGGTTTTGATAGTAAGTCAAATCAAAGAACTCTGTTTTATGTTAAGTTATTTTTCTACAGTTTTGTTTTTTATGCTATAGTTATGTATATAAGAAGAGTCATATACAGAAGAAGGCATAAAAATGGATAAAAAAAGTAGTGGTAGAATTTGGCCTTATGCAATAGGTACAGCTATAACATTAGTATTTAGTTTTTGTGTAATGACAATAATCGTTACAGCAAAAGCAAATCTTCAACTTAGTGATAATTATATGATGAAGTATCAAGATGCAGATGCAAATGCGAATGAATTTATCAAAGCAAAAATAGATTTTGATAAAAAATATAAAGTATCTTATGTAAATAATGGTTTAAATCAAGATGGAACAGATTTAACTTTTAAAATTACAGATTTGCAAGGTAATCCAGTTTCAAATGTTAAGTTGATTTTAGCTATTAGTAGACCTGAAACACATGATTTTGATAAAAAACTTGAAAATTTTGTTCAAAAAGATTCTATCTATAGTTTTAAAAATTTAAAATTAGGTAAAGCTGGTAAATGGAATTTTATTACTAAAATAATTATTGGTGATAATTATAGATTTTTAAACATAAAAGCCGACACAAGAGATAAAAAATTCTCTGAATTTTAATGGA
>CAZSWW010000071.1:0-6736 GCA_964611265.1 uncultured Sulfurimonas sp.
GTTTGATGAGAGTTTAGAGGTTTGTGAAGATTATGATTTATGGCTTAGAATAGCAGTAGAAAATGAGATAGGTTTAGTAGATAAAAAGCTTATAACTAAATATGCAGGACACGATGACCAACTTAGTTTTAAACATTGGGGGATGGATAGATTTCGGGTTAGGTCTTTAGAAAAATTACTATTTTCTATAAAAAAAGAAACAGTTAAAAAAGTTTTAGTACAAAAATATAAACTACTTTTAAAAGGTGCTATAAAATATGATAAAATAGAAGATAAACTATTTTACACAACTAGATTAAAAGAATTAAGCTAAATGTTATTTTTTATTGATGTTAAGATAAGTGAAAATAGATAATTTGTAAGATATAATATAATTTATTTTTATTTTGGAGAATTTAGCAGAAGATGCGATTATTATTAATTTTATTATATGTATTAACTCTTAATGCTCAAAATCTAAAAACAATAGTAGAAGAAGTAATATCAACTAATCCTATTATCTTAGAAAGACTACAAAACTATAATTCAATTAGAGATGATATAGCTATTGCTAAATCTGGATATTATCCGAAATTGGATCTATCTATAGGGGTTGGTTATGAAGATAATAAGAAGAAAAATCAACCCTCATTAGATGATACACATTATAATTTTGATGTATATAAAAACTCTCTCACATATACTCAAAATTTTTTTAATGGCTTCAAAACAACTCAGCAAGTTCAAAAAAAGAAGTTTCAGGCTATTTTAGCAGCTTATAGCTATGTTGAAAAAGTAAACAATACAACTCTTGAAGTGGTTGATTTGTATCTTAAACTTATGAAAAATGTTGAGTTACTAGAGAATGAAAAAGAAAATATAAAATTTAATAAAGATATTTTAAATAAGGTTCGTAAACTTTATGGTGCAGGTTTGACAACTCTTTCAGAAGTAAATAAGGTTGAAGCATCTTTAGCATTGGCTAATTCAAACTATGTTAGTCAGGAAAATACTTTGCTTGATGCAAAATATAATATGCACAAAGTTTTAGGAAGATATGTAGATATAGAAAAATTAACTAGACCTATCTTAAATACTAGGTTTTCAACCAATATTGAAGAGGTTTCTAAGCTATCTATTCAAAATAACCCATCACTTTTAGTTGCTAAATACAATATTAAACTAGCACAAGCTACTTATGAAGAGAAAAAATCATCTTTTTACCCATCTATAGATATAGAAATATCACAATCAATCAATAAAAATGTAGCTGGAGTAGAAGGCACAGATAGTGAATTTCGTGCTATGGCATATCTTAAATACAATATTTTTAATGGATTTGCAGATAAATCTTCATTAAAAAAGACAGTTAGCGAGATAAGCAAAGAGATTGAGGGTGAAAATATCTTAAAGAGAAAAGTTGTCAATGGATTGCAACTTTCTCTTACATCATATAATAAACTAAAGGAAAAATTGGTATTTTTAAAACAATACAAAGAGTTTTCAAAAAAAACATTATCTCTTTATGCTAAAGAATACACCATAGGTCACCGTTCGTTACTTGATTTATTGTCTGTAGAAAATGATTTTATAAAATCAAAATCTCAGGTTTTAGATACTCAGTATAATATACTTTTTGCTAGGTCTAGGATTTTAGATACTATGGGAGTATTAGTTAGTACAATTTTAAAAGATAGTGCTACAGTGCATGAAACAGTTGGATTAGAAGCTATAGAGATAAATCATCATTATCCATTACCTATAAGCTACTATGTAGATAATAACTTAATCCCAAGTGATGAAAAACCTCAAAAGAAATTAGAATTAGAATTGGATAATGTTAATGAGTGTGATGAAAAGAAAACAACATCAGTAAAAAGTTTAAAAAAAGATAAAAAGATAATTTTAGATAAAGAAGATATAGAGAGATATGAATCATTTTTATTTTTATCAAAAGCATATAGACCGACAAAATGGACTATGAAGAAAATAGATATAATTTTTAATAAACTTAAATCTTATGGGTTTGGATATATGAGATTTGAGATTGTATCTAATGTGTATTATGATGGGATGACCAAAGAGAGATTATCTTATTTGGCTGAAAAAAGAGCAAAGGCTATTAGAGATATATTGATTAAATATGGTGCAGATGCAAAAAATATCAGTATAATATTATCTAATGATAAAGAGTTTGCTTCTAAAGAAACAAATAGTTCAAAACTTTTAAGTAATAGAGTAGATATAGTAGTTTATAAACGAAAAAAATGAAAAGGGTATAGATGTATATAAAAGAGATTGAAAATATTAGAAAAGATGATCTGCTTGAGAGTTTGGTATTGTTTACAAAACTTTATCATAAACCTTTTTCTGCTGAAGCATTAAGTGCAGGGTTACCTATAGAACAGGGGAGTGATACTCCTGAACTTTTTTCCATAGATAAATCAAAAGGGTTATTTTCAAGAGCAGCTGCAAAAGCTGGGTTGAAATCATCTATAGTAAGAAGACCACTTCAGCAAATCTCACCACTACAGCTACCTATGATAATACTACTATCAAATCAAGGTGCATGTATTTTAGATAGTTTTTCAGAAGATAAAAAACAAGCAAAAATAATTATGCCAACAGAAGAGCCTGTTGAGACTTGGGTAGATATAGAAGATTTAGATGATGAGTATATTGGTTTTGGTTTTATGATAAAAAAAGCTTTTGAATATACTGATAATAATTCAAGAACTTTAAATCTTAAACAAAAACATTGGTTTTGGAGTACGATTAAATTATCTGCAGGGATATATAAAGATGTACTTTATGCTTCATTATTGATAAATCTGTTTGTTCTTGCTTCGCCACTTTTTACTATGAATGTGTATGATAGGGTTGTTCCAAATAATGCAATAGATACTTTATGGGTCTTTGCCATTGGGGTGATTATAGTCTATAGTATAGACACATTTTTGAAATTTACGAGAAGTTATTTGCTTGAGATAGCAGCTAAAAAGAGTGATATTATTATGAGTTCTATCATTTTTGAAAAAGTGCTAAATCTAAAGATGGAGCATCACCCCACATCAGTTGGTTCATTTTCATCTAAACTTAAAGATTTTGATTCTATTAGAGGTTTTTTAACCAATGCAACAATGGCAGCTGTGATAGATTTACCATTTGCTGTTATATTTTTATTTGTAATTTTTTATATAGGTGGAAATATTGTCTTAATCCCTATGATAACCATGATTCTTATAATAATATATTCACTAATCATAAAAAGACCACTTAGAAAAAGCATAGAGAGTCAGCATCAAGCAAGTGCAAAGAAAAGTTCTATACTTATAGAGACTTTAAATAACATTGAAACTATTAAAACACTAGGTACTTTAAGTCAGATTCAATGGAAATGGGAAGAATCTGTCGGTGAAATAGCCAATAGAAGCTTATACTCAAGGATGCTTTCTTCATCTATCCCTGTGATGACACAACTTTTTATTCAGTTAAATACCGTAATGATTGTGGTTTATGGTGTTTACCTTATAAAAGATTTTGAACTCTCTATGGGTGCACTTATTGCAATTGTAATTTTAGCTGGTAGAACTCTTGCTCCTATGGGTCAAGTTGCTGCTTTGATGACAAACTATGAAGATACAAAGGCATCTTACAATACTTTAAATGAGATTATTTCAAAACCTAGTGAAAGACCTGATGGTAAAGAGTTTGTTCAAAGTCCTAAATTTAGTGGTCATATAGAGTTTGTTGATGTGACTTTTACATACCCAAATAGTGAAATACCAGCACTTAAAAATGTAAGTTTTGTGATAGACCCAAAAGAAAAAGTTGGTATTATTGGTAGAATTGGTAGTGGAAAAAGCACAATAATTAAGCTTATTGTTGGTCTTTACCAACCTCAAGAGGGGCAAATCCTTATGGATGGTATCGATATTAAACAGATTGACCCAGCAGATTTAAGAAAAAATGTTGGTTATGTTTCTCAAGATATTATGCTCTTTAGAGGGACGGTAAAGGATAATGTAACATATCGTGCTACACATTCTAGTGATGGTGCAATGATGAGGGCTGCTCAAATTAGTACAGCTTATGATTTTATTAAAAAACATCCAAAAGGGTTTGAGATGCCTATTCAAGAGAGAGGTTTAGGTCTCTCAGGTGGACAAAAACAAAGTATTGGAATTGCTCGTGCTTTTTTACTTGATGCCCCTATTATGCTTATGGATGAGCCTAGTAATGCGATGGATCAGTTAACTGAAAATAATTTATTAAACAATATAGGTAAAAATTTAAAAAATACAACTACCATATATGTAACACAAAAGATGAATTTGTTAAAAATTGTAGATAGGGTAATCGTTATGCATAGTGGTAAGGTTTATATAGATGCTCCAAAAGAAGAAGCACTTAAAAAATTATCAGGTAAAGGTTAATTATAATGAGTAAACAAATTGAGTTTAACAAGAATGATTATGAATTTATGCAAAGTCTTAGTGCAGCTATACTTGAACAATCTCCACAAAAAATTAGCAATGTTATTAAGATATGGTTTTTTACTATTGTTGTTGCTATTACATGGGCTTCTTTTGCCTCTATAGATGAGATAACTAGGGGTGATGGTAGTGTTATACCTTATGGTTCAAATAAAGTTATTCAAAATCTTGAGGGTGGTATAGTAAAAAAGATACTGGTTAAAGAGGGAGAATTTGTAAAAAAAGGACAAGCTATATTAAAGATAGATAATCTAAAATCAATATCAAGCTCCGAATCAAATGAGTTAAAACTCCAAGAGTTAAAAGCTAAAAGCTTGAGACTTTATGCAGAAGCAAATCAACTACCTTTTGAGATGCCAAAAGATGCAACACCTGCTCAAAAAGCACAAATAGAGTTGGCTAAAAAGTTTTATGATTCTAATAAAAAAGAGTTTATAGCAAAAGACAAATCTATAACCCAACAAATAATACAAAAAAAACAAGAATACAAAGAAGCAAAAGCAAAAATAAAGTCTCTACAAAAATCACTATCTTTCGTAAATGAAGAGATTAAAATGACTGAACCTATGGTTAAAGAGGGGATAAAATCTAAAGTTGATTTTTTAAAATTGAGAAGAGAAGCTAGTAATATTGAAAATGAGATAGAAGCTTCAGTGTTATCTTTACCCCGTTTAGAATCTGTTATAAAAGAGTATAGACAAAAAAGGATTGAAGCAAAGCAACTTTTTATAAATACTGCAAAAAAAGAGTTAAACAAGGTTACAGCAGAACTATCTCGCTTAAATGCTCAACAAATTGCATATAGTGATCAAGTAAGCAGAACGATGGTAAGGTCTCCTGTAGATGGGATTATTCAAAAATTATATGCAAATACAATTGGTGGTGTTATTAAGCCTGGTGCTGATATTATTGAGATAGTACCTACCGATAAAAAACTATGGTTAGAGATAAAGATAAAACCTAGAGATATCGCTTTTATCCACCCTGGTGCTGAAGCAAAAGTAAAAATTTCGGCTTATGATTTTGCTATATATGGTGGGCTTATTGGTAAAGTTATAGATATATCACCAGATACTATTACCGATAAAAAAGATAGAACATTTTATCTTATACATATTCAAACTATGAAAAATTATTTGGGTACAAAAGATAAACCATTAAATATTACCCCTGGTATGACTGCTAGTGTAGATATTATAACAGGTCAAAAAACAGTTATGCAATACATATTGAAACCAATTTTAAAATCAAAACAATATGTATTCTCAGAAAGGTAGAAAAGATGAAAATAGTTTTTTTTAGTACAAATATAAATATAATAGGTGAATGGGTTAATAAGTCAAATATAGAGTCATTCTCATCATGTTTTGATATAGACTCATTACTTGATGAGCTAAAAAAAGATGATGAACAAATCGTAGTAGCTGATTATGATAGTGTAGCAGGAGATATAAACAAACTAATAGCATCAAATAACATTCCAAAAAAATTAATTATACTAGAATATGCACCTGAAGTGATTACAGGTAAAAATTTAATAGGTCATGGTATAAAAGCTTATGGTAACTCTAGGATGCTAGAGAGCCACTATATTCAGATGCTACAAACTGTGCAAAACTCTAAGATATGGACATATCCTAAATTGACTGCCGTATTATCAACCAATGTAAAAAAAGATGAATTAAGTAAAGATTCTATAAAATTGATACAAAATAGATTGAGCGATAAAGAGATAGAGGTTGTAAAACTGATTTTAAATGGTTTTACCAATGATGCTATTAGTTTGGAGTTAAATATTAGAACAAGAACAGTAAAAGCACATATAAGTTCAATTTTTTCAAAACTACATGTAAATGATAGACTTGCTCTAGTTTTGTTACTTAAATAGACTTTTTTATAATTTTGGTTTAACATCACCATAAAAAATGGTGATGTTAACTATGGAATTTTTAACTCTCTTGTATATTGATAGGGTGGTCAATTTCTAAGAGAGCTGTACTGTCTGTTTCACCTATAAATATCTCATCAATATCATCTTGAGTGTTAGATTCATACTCTGTATATTGTGAATTATCATCTGTAGATTCTTCTATAGAGTCTTCTTCTATATTGATTAAAGTATCTTCTTTCATATCAAATACTTCATCTAAGTTAACTAATCCTTGGTCTGAATTATCATTTTGATTTTCTTGATTTGCCATCTCTTCATTAGGGAGATTAAAATCTACTTGAATATCATGATCTGGAAGTATGATGTATTC
>CAZSWW010000072.1:0-6651 GCA_964611265.1 uncultured Sulfurimonas sp.
GCAAAAGCTAAAAAAGTTGAGATGGATTCTTTAGAGATAGAAACTAAAATCAACTAATCGGTACACTTATTGCTATAAACATTATAGACTTAGTTTTTACAAGGAATTATTAATGAAATGGATGAGTGATTCAGAATATAGTGAGTTAACAGGCTTAGATACTTCTGCTATAGAAGATTTGATAGAGCGTGGTAAACTTACTACAAAGATTGAAAATGGAACACGACTAATCGACCCATCAAAGGGTGCGAGTAATGTTGTTCCTGTTCAACTAAAAGAACTCTCAGCCCATAACCAAAAAGAGATGCTAGTACAACCTGAATTTGTTGAAAAAACTATAGGAACTATCATCAACCTTCATGAAAAGGTTCTTGATTCTAAAGATGAAACGATAGAGTCTATAAAAAATGAAAACAAATTTTTAAAAGATGCATTAGAATCGTTACAAGAGCTTTATGAAGAAGATAGAAAAACTATACACACACTTCAAGAACAGTTAAAACTCTCTCAACAAGAAGTAGAATTTATGAGAAGAAAATACAAAATGATGTGGAACAAAACTATAGAGGATCATACAAGCTAGATGAATATAGAATTAGCATGTGTTGAGTGCATCATCAACCAAAGTACAAAAGTTGCAAATGCCATAGAAGCATCTGAGAGTTTGTCTCATAACCTTACATCGACTGTAAAAGAGATGAGTAAAGATTTTTCATTTACTCAAAATCCACCTGAGATAGCATCTTTTGTGTATGAGAAAATGGCTGAGATAGCTAATAAATATGATTTATATGATGAGGTTAAATCACTCTCTACAAAAAAAGCAAAAAGCTTTATACCAACTTTAAAAAAAAGATTGGAAACAACTAATGACAAACTTCTAACTGCTACCAAGATAGCAGTAGCAGGTAATGTAATAGATTTAGCTGCTGAGGTAGAATTTGACCTAGATGAAGAGTTAGAAAAGATTTTTCATACAGAATTTGCTCACAATGACTTTGATAAGTTTAAAAGTGAATTAGATAATGCTAAAAGTGTAGTTTATCTAGGTGATAATGTTGGTGAGCATATATTTGACTATATGTTTATAGAGGTTTTAAAAGAGTTATATCCTAAGATGGAGATTTACTACCTAGTTAGAGGTAATCCTATCATCAATGATGTAACGATGACAGAGGCTAAAGAGGTAGGTTTTGACAAACTTTGCCATCTTGTAGATAGTGGAGTAAATACCCCTGGTTTTGCTTACTCTCGTGCAAATAAAGATGCCAAAGAACTTTTTGATAAAGCTGATTTGGTTATATCTAAAGGTATGGGAAACTATGAGTGTTTAAGTCCAACACACAGAGAAAACATCTGTTTCTTACTTAAAGTAAAATGTGGGGTAGTAGCTACATCACTTGGTCGAAATATTGGTGATATAGTGTGTAAGATGGTATAATGCCACAAATTATAAAATAGTATAAGGTTAAATAGAATGATAACATTTAGTGAAATGCTACTAAAACTACAAGAATTTTGGATGAAACAAGGGTGTAATATAGTTCAACCTTACGATATCCCTGCAGGTGCTGGTACTTTTCATCCAGCTACTTTTCTTCGTTCTTTAGACTCAACTCCATGGGCTACTGCTTATGTAGCACCATCTCGCCGTCCTACTGATGGTAGATATGGAGAAAACCCTAACAGACTTGGTTCTTACTACCAGTTTCAAGCACTTATAAAACCATCACCTGACAACATTCAAGAACTTTACCTAAAATCATTAGAGTATCTTGGACTTGATGTTTCACAACATGATATCCGTTTTGTGGAAGATAACTGGGAATCACCAACACTTGGTGCTTGGGGTCTTGGTTGGGAAGTTTGGTTAAATGGTATGGAGGTTACTCAGTTTACTTACTTTCAACAAGTGGGTGGCATCGAGTGTAACCCTGTTGCTGTTGAGATAACTTATGGAACTGAAAGACTTGCTATGTATTTGCAAGGTGTAGATAATGTTTTTGACATAGTTTGGAATGAAAACGAGCATGGAAAAACTTTATACAAAGATGTGCATAAAGAGAGTGAGATACAATTTTCTAAGTACAATTTTGAAGTAGCAGATACAGAGATGCTTTTTGCAGAGTTTGATGCTAAAGCAAAAGAGTGTAAAAGAACTTTAGAAGCTGGACTTCCTTTACCTGCTTATGACTTATGTATGGTTGCTTCAAACACTTTTAATGTGTTAGATGCTAGAAAAGCGATAAGTCAAACAGAAAGACAAAATTACATACTTCAAATCCGTGAACTATCTAAAGGTTGTGCAGAACTTTATAAAGCACAAGAAGAAGATAGAATTAAAAGGGTAAAAGCCTAAACTATATTTAGATGCTCTAATGATTTTAGATGCATCTGTATATATCTGTTTTGACTAGGTTTTATATACTTTAGTATGGGCATATCTAGGATGCTACCTATAAACTCAAAACTATCTTTCTCATCTAAAGCATTATAAAATTCAAATGATTTTGTAACTTTTTCATTAAAATTTTCTAATCTTTGTGTAAAAAAATCATCGTTTAATTTTCCACCTTTTGAGATGATGCTACCAAATTCATTGTTAATAGATGGACACTCTGTATCTATAAGTATATGCTCAAAATAAGGGCTAATAGGGTATAGTTTACAAGCTGGTGTTCGTTGCTCATAGATGCTACACTTATTATCTATGTAGTATCTGCAATGACTTTTTCCATCATTTAGAACTACAAAGGCATTTATCTTGTTGTTATGGATGCTAAAAACAATGGCAAAGTTTTTGTATACCTCTTCAAAATCTTCTAGTATTAACGGTGAAAGTGCAAAACCTTTAGCACCGTTACAACAATCCCCATCACAACTACTGCATCCATTAAAATAAAAATCATGTTGTTTTATATTTATAAAGCTTCCAACTTTATCCATCTTTATCTCCAAATTTTTTGTAAATGATATTTTATTTATTAAACCTTATAAAAGCACCACTTTGATATAATCGTGAAAAATCACACCCAAAATAAGGTATTTTATGTTTGATACATTAACAGGTTCGTTTACGGCAGCTATAAACAAGATTCGTACATTTGATGATGAAAAAACACTTAAAAAAGCACTTAATGAGCTTAAAAAATCACTACTAAAAGCAGATGTAAATCATAAAGTTGTTAAAGAATTAATCCAAAAAGTTGAACTAGGAACAAAAGCAAAAGGTATAGGAAAAGAGCAGTTTTTAGAAGCACTTAGAACTACACTAAACGAGCTTTTAGAAGTTGGTGGAAACAAAGGTTTTGTGTTTGCTCCAAACCCACCAACAACTATACTTATGACAGGGTTACAAGGTTCAGGTAAAACTACAACTACTGGTAAACTTGCACTATATCTTAAAAACAAAAGAAAAAAAGTTCTAATTGTTGCAGCCGATTTACAGCGTTTAGCAGCGGTTGAACAACTTCGCCAAATCACTACTCAGATAGATGTAGAACTTTTTGAAGATAAAGCTACTAAAAACCCAGTAGAGGTTGTAACCTCTGCACTAAAATATGCAAGTGAAAAGATTTATGATGTAGTTCTTATAGATACTGCTGGTCGTTTAGCTATAGATGATGAACTTATGGATGAGCTAGATGCCGTTAAAAATGCTTCAAAACCTGATGAGATTTTTTATGTGGCAGACTCTTTAACTGGTCAAGATGCAGTAAGAACAGCAACAACATTTAAAGACAAAATCGGTATAGATGGTGTGATACTTTCTAAGTACGATGGTGATGCTAAGGGTGGTGTAGCACTAGGTCTTTCTTCACAAGTTCAAGTTCCTCTTCGTTTCATAGGTAGTGGTGAAAAGATGGAAGATATAGAAGTCTTTATGCCTGAGCGTGTTGTAAACCGTCTTATGGGTTTTGGAGATGTTGAGGGTTTAGCTGAAAAAACTGCTGACATCATAGATGAAAAACAAGCTAAAAAATTAACTCAAAAGATTAAAAAAGGTAAGTTTAACTTTAACGACTTTTTAGAACAGATGGAGTCTATGAAAAAGATGGGTTCTATGAGTTCTATCATGGGTATGATACCGGGTATGGGTAACATGAGTAAAGCTATAAAAGATTTTGATTTTGAAAACTCAGGTGAACTTAGAAATATAAAAGCTATGGTTTCATCGATGACACCAAAAGAGAGAGAAAATCCAGACCTACTAAACAACTCAAGAAAACAAAGAATTGCTAAAGGTTGTGGTCTTACACAAGTTGAGATAAACCGTATGATAAAACAGTTCAAAAATGCAGGTAAAATGGCTAAAAAATTCTCAGGTAAAAATGGTATGAAACAACTTCAAAGTATGATGGGTGGTATGGGAGGAGCTGGTGCGATGCCAGGTCTTCCAAGATAGTTTAAGAATTATTTAGATATAATTCCACTATCGTTTGACTTCTAAAATAATCCCTCTGTGATTAGAAGTTGTAAGCAAACGCCAAATGGCGGTAAGAGGCACAATAAACTACTAATATTTATATATTATTTTTATTCTGCAAGATACCCCACAAAACTTTATTTATAGGAAATTAAATATGACAGTAATTAGACTTACTCGTATGGGAAGAAAAAAACAACCTTTTTATCGTATCGCGGTAACAGATAGCCGTAAGCGTAGAGATGGTGGTTGGATTGAACTTATTGGACATTATAATCCAATGACTGCTGACAAAACTTTAGTTGTTGATAACGAAAGATTAGATTACTGGTTAAGCGTTGGTGCTAAAATGAGTGATCGTGTTAAAAAGATAACTGGTCGTTAATCATGATATCTGATTTTGTCGCACAATATGCTAAACTAATTGCATCAAACCCTGATGATATAAGAGTTGAAGTTGAACAAAGCGATGAAATAACACAAATAGTTCTTTATGCTAATAAAGCTGACATTGGTAAGCTTATTGGTAAAGAGGGCAAAATGATTGGTGCTATAAAAACAGTTATCTCTGGTTGTAAAGCTAAAGATGGTGTTAGTTATAGAATCAATGTAGAAGCAGTATAATGAGCCAAGAAAAAGAACTTTTACATATCGCAACGATAGGTAAGGTAGTTGGTTTAAAAGGTGATATGAAACTGCATATAAAGAGTGATTTTCCAGAGCAGTTTATAAGTGGAAATAGTTTTCTTTTAAATAAAAAAGAGACTATAACTCTAAGTGATGTAAATCATGAAAGAGGACTTATAAAAATCAAGGGTTACACAACTCCTGAGGATGCTAGAAAATTTACAAATGCAAAACTTTACACAACTTATGAAGAAACAAGAAAAAATTGTCATCTTGAAGATGGTGAATACTTTTGGTTTGATATAGAAGGGTGTGATATTTATGAAGATGGTAAACTTTTAGGTAATGTTTCTGAAATAGATAGACTTTTAGACAATAACTATTTAAAGATAAAAACAGATGAACAGCTTGTATCTAATGGATATTCAAAAAGCTTTTTGTTACCATATAATGATAATTATATATCAACTACTAATGTTAAAGATAAAAAAATCACTGTAATAGGTGGTATGGATATTTTAGAAGCATCGTAGATGAGGTTTACATTTGTAACACTTTTTAAAAATATTGTTGAGGGTTATTTTACGGATTCTATACTTAAACGCTCTATAGATAAAAATATCTTAGAGATTAAGTATCTTGACCCGAGAGAATTTTCTCTTAACAAACATAAAAAAGTAGATGACACGGCAGTTGGTGGTGGTGCAGGGATGGTTATGAATCCTCAGCCACTTTATGATGCATTGAGTGATTTAAAAAAACAAGATGAAGAAGTTCATATAGTTTTTTTAACACCGGTTGCAAAACAGTTTGTTCAAAATGATGCTAAGAGATTAGCAAAAAAGACCCATATAGCTTTTGTGAGTGGAAGATATGAGGGGATAGATGAACGGATAATTGAGCAATTTGCAGATGAAGTGTTTTCTATAGGTGATTATGTGCTAACGGGTGGTGAATTACCATCGCTTGTTATGTGTGATGCCATAAGTAGAAATATAGATGGAGTTTTAGGTAATAGCGATTCATTAACTGTTGAAAGTTTTGAATCAGAACTACTTGAAGCACCATCTTTTTCTAAGCCAAAAAGGTTTAATTCTATGGATGTACCCTCAGAGTATTTAAAGGGAAACCATAGTAAAATTCGCTCATTAAAATTAGCTTTGTCTAAATGTAAAACTAAGTTTTTTAGGCCAAAGCAACTATTGAAGTATAAAACAAGGATTTCTCATGAGAAATAAATATATTGAAAACTTTGAAAAAGCACAACTAGCTGAGAAAAATATTCCAGATTTTCGTGCAGGTGATACTGTTCGTTTAGCAGTAACTATTAAAGAGGGTGACAAAACTCGTGTTCAAGCATACGAAGGTGTATGTATAGCAAAAAGAGGTCAAGGAACTGGTAAAACTATTACAGTTCGTAAAATTGGTGCTAATGGTGTTGGAATCGAGAGAATCTTCCCATTATATTCTGATTCAATTGAAGAGATTAAAGTTATCCGTCGTGGTCGTGTTCGTCGTGCTAAACTTAACTATCTTAAAAATCTTGCTGGTAAAGCAGCTCGTATTAAAGAACTTAGAAGAAAATAATTCTTCTAAGT
>CAZSWW010000073.1:0-6643 GCA_964611265.1 uncultured Sulfurimonas sp.
TTGATAGTTCATCTTCTGCTAAACCCATTGCAGAAAGAACACGACCTGCTAATGAGATATCACTAGTAACTACTTCAACACCTGCTGCTTTAGTGAAAGCATTAACGATAGGTAATAACGAATAAGTTGCTAAAGCCGGAGCTTCATCAATTTTTGACCAAATAATTTTTGACATTTTTTATCCTCAATATAAATTTATAGTTTAAATGGTAACACTAAGATAGATAATATTTACTAAGATGAAACTCAGCCTCTTATCGTTTTGATAATTTGTTTCATTTTGTAGCATTCTTAATATGTCTTAAGTGTGTAGAATAGTTACTACTAAAATCGTGTGTACCATTTTTAGATTTCATAAAATAAAGGTAATTTGTTTTAGCTGGAAATACAGCTGCACGAATAGCTTCAAAACTAACATTACAAACTGGATATTTAGGAATTCCTTTGTACTTATAAGTATTATAGTAACTAGCATCATTGCGAATTCTTTTAGCTGTAACTCTTATATGGGAGTATTTTCCATAGTTTAGAGTTCCATCCATTTGTAGTCGCATACCTCTTTTGATTCTATTGTATATAACTGAACTTACTAATGGCATCTCTTTATTGTTTGCTGATTCTTTTTGTATGATAGATGCTATGGTTATGTATTCGAACCATTTTTTTTCATTAAAAGTACCAAAAAATTTAGTTGAGATCTTTTTCATCTCTTTTAACGAATGACTTAACAAAATCCTTATCAACTCTTTTTCTGTTATCCCTATAGGTAAACTATATGTATTTGGTACAAAAGCACCCTCCTTTATATATGTTTGTTTATCAAACTCTTTTTGTAATTTGTTTCTATCTAGTTTTAAATTATTTGCTAGTTGATTTAAAAATATATATGTAGTCTCCCCAGGGATTAAAGTTATACTTTGTAATGCTGATTTAGCATTTGTTAGCCTATATAAAAAATCAGCCTTTGTCATCCTAGTTGAAGCAAGATTTACCCAACCCTGCTGAGGAGAACCCATAACTCTTAAAAGAAATGAATCTAGTTTACAAACATTGTAATTTTTGTCACTTAGATGTGTTATAATTTTATTAATTGACCCATTTGGTATATATATTACCTTTGGAGTATTTATAGGTTTATTTAGGTAGTACATGAACGATAATATGGTTATCAACACAATATCAAAAATCCATTTTATCATTGTTAGTTTTATATTTTTCATATTTTTAGTGCTTTCTAGTTCTTTTTTTATTTTACAAAATGGTTTCTTAGCAGAGAATATATCTATACAAAATGTTAAAATTAAGAAATTATACATAAAATGGGATAAAAAAATAACCCTTTCCATAAAAAATATAGAACTAACTAAATCAGATAAAGATAATAATCTTACAATTGAGTTAAAAGATATACAAAATTATTTTTCTAAAATACAACTTTTTAATAATTGGTTTAAATCGATAAGAATAAACAATATAAAGTATGCTGATTATACAGCTTCATTTAGTTACATATATGGAGGCAATGGTTTAATAACGATTAAGTCAAAAAACTTTTTATTTAATAGTTCACTTTTTTATAAAAAAAATCTATTTAACATACAAATAAATAAACTTCAAGACATTAAAAGAAAAATTAAAATAACTGGTAACATTATACTTAACAACAAAAATACAGAATTTACAACATCATTATTTATAGATATTAATAACGACTTATCTGTAAACCTTTTAGCTCATTCAAACAAACAAAAACTTTTTTATAGGCTAAATTCATATAAAAATATAAAAGATGTAAAGTATATCATCAATTTACTGCATCTACCTAAAAGTCTTCATTATTGGGCAAGAGATGCTATAGTAGCATCTAGTTTATCTATAAAATCAGCTTATGGTTGGTTGGATTATAATGACCTAAAGAATGGATATAAAAACTTATATATAGATGCAACAGGCAATAATCTTCATTATGCTTATAACCCAAACCTAGATGCTATACATACTAAAAGAACTGATTTAGAATTTAAAAATGGTATATTTTTTATACGACCAAGAGAAGCTTACTCTTATGGAATGTACCTCGGCACAAGTTGGCTAAAAATAGATTTTACAAAAAAACAAGAACTTCTTACTCTACATCTACTTTTTGATGGTAAACTCAACAAAGATATGCTTGATATTTTAAATACATATAAAGTAAAGCTACCTTTTTTACAAAAAAAAGGAACAATAAAAACAAACCTAAAATTGATAGTCAACCTTATCACTATAGATGTAACGTCTAAAGGTGAATTTTTTACTAAAAAAGCTAATTTTGATTATCTTGGTCTTAATTTAGATATATTTGATAGCACTATCTTACTTAATAACTATGATGTTAAAGTTAACAAGATGAAAGTAAGATATAAAGATATAGCTATAGGTGATGTTGATTTTTCTTATAATGCAAAAAGAAAAATTGGTGATATTAATTTTAAATTATCGAAAGTTGAATTTAAAGATATATCACTAAAACTACAAAAACCACTGAATGTAACTTATAAGATAAGACCATCAAATGACAAAATTTATATAGATAAATCGTATTGGGCTATAAAAAATAATAATATAGTTTTGTCAAAAAGTATAGTACCGTTTAACTTAGATACATTAGCTGTAAAAATTCCAAAAACTTTTTTAAAAAATGATTTTATATCTGCATATATAAATGGTACAGTAAACCTAAAATCACAAAAAGCAAATATAACTATCAAACCTTTAGATAATTTAAATAAAAAAATAACTTTTATTTACAATAAAAATATAATCCTTACATCTCAAAATAAGATAAAATATAGATACAAAAATATTGATTTGCAACTAGATAGTATTATCTTTAATAAAAAATCAAATACTATAAGATTTAATAATCTAAGTGCTAACCATAAAAAGTTTGGAAATCTTTTTATAGATAAAAAATTTATATCTTTTTACATAGATTTAGATACTAACAAAGCCTATTTCAAAGATTTGTCAATATATTTACCATCTATACTTGATTTGACAGATGAGACTAAAAATAAAACTATCAATCATTCGTTAAACAGTTTTCATATAGAAGCTAAAAACTCAAACATATTTATAACTAAAAATAGAAAAATTATAACAGATAAAATAAATATCGATTTTAATAATAACAATATATCAGCAGATATAACTCATAATAAAGGTAAATCCAAATTTACATATAGAAATAAAACTTTTAATCTTTATGGTGGTAATTTTGATGATTTATTTATGGAAAAACTATTTAATAATTCAGACTTTAAAGATGGTAAATTTAGTTTCTCGATAAGAGGAACTAAAGATAATTATGCAGGAGAACTTTATCTACAAGATAGCACTATATTAAAATACAAACTTTTAAATAATACATTGGCATTTATAAACACCATACCATCTCTTACAACCTTTTCATTACCTAGTTTTAACAAAGATGGAATATATATAAAAACATCATATATAAAATTTAAACAACAAAATGATGAATTTAATATATATGATACTTTTTTAAAATCAAATGAACTAAGTATAGTTGGTGATGGTAAAATCAATATATTAAAAAATAAAATTGATATGGAACTAAACTTAAAGTCAGATATAGGGATAAACCTATCTAAAGTACCACTTGTTGGCTATATCATATTAAATAAAGATAGCTTATCTACAAAAGTAAGATTAACTGGTAAACTAGATAATCCAACAGTAAAAACTGTTTTAACTAAAGATATTTTAATAGCACCTTTAAATATAATAAAAAGAACATTGACACTACCTTTAAATGTATTTAACAAAGATAACGATAAAACTAAATAAGTTATAAAATATTTGAAAAAGTAGTGTATAATTACAAGATAAAGGATATTTTTATGGGAACAAAAAGAAATATTATAGAAGATGAGTTAAAAGATGATACATCTTTAACAGAGATAGTTCATGAAGATAGAAGAACAAGTGAAGATGAGCAAAAAGTAGAGTTTGACAAAAGAAATAAAGGTAAAAAGAAAAGAGTTTCTGTATGGGTAAAAGAGGAAGTTTTACAATACGAAGATGAACTTAGAAAATTACAAATCGAACTACTTAAGATGCAAAACCATGTTAAAGAAACTGGTCAAAAAGTATTGATGATTTTTGAAGGTCGCGATGCAGCTGGTAAGGGTGGAACTATAAAGAGAATCACTGAACACTTAAACCCTCGTGGTGCTAGAGTGGTAGCGTTAAATAAACCTAGTGATACTGAAAAAACGCAATGGTACTTTCAAAGATATGCTCAACATCTTCCATCTGCTGGAGAGATTGTTCTTTTTGATAGAAGTTGGTATAACCGTGGTGGTGTTGAACCTGTTATGGGATTTTGTACACAAGAGGAGCATAAAGAGTTTTTACATGAAGTACCAGAGTTTGAAAAGATGCTTATAAACTCAAATATCAAGATATTTAAATTTTACTTTTCTGTTTCAAAAGAGGAACAAGAAAAAAGATTTGATAAAAGAAGAAAAGACCCACTAAAACAATACAAACTATCACCTGTTGATGAGCAATCACAAGGTCTTTGGGACAAATATACTATAGCCAAATACTCTATGTTGTTAGCATCTCATACTGATCATGCTCCATGGACTATTATCCGTTCAGACAATAAAAAGAAGGCCCGTATAAACTGTATAAAACATATCTTAAATGCAACAGATTATCCAAATAAGATAAAAGCAAAATCTTTAGAAGCTGATAAGAAAATAAGAATTTTTGCTAGTGATGAGATAAAAATCATGGAAACAGAGATGTCATTAACAAAAAATTAACAAACTTACTTAGTATATTTCAATAACAAATATACTAAGTTAAGAATAGCTTTAAAACTTATTATTTCATTTTTTCATATATCTCACAAAGGGTGTCAACAAACATATCACTATCATTTGGGCATCTACAAACTCTATAATCCTTAAAACCCAATTCTTCTGCAATTTCACGATACTCGACATCTAGTTCATAATCAGTTTCAGAATTATCTATAGTAAAAGCGATAGGAAAGATAATAACAGCTTTGTTTCTAACAGTTTTTAGTTTATCATCTAAAGATGGTTTTAACCACTCCATAGGCCCAACTTTTGATTGGTATGCCAAATGAACTTCATGAAAATCCATCCCCTGCTCTTGCATCATACCCTTTAGTATCTCTACATGGCGAGTTATATGTTTCTCATATACATCTCCAGCATCTACTATCTTTTGAGGTAGTCCATGAGCTGAAAAAATAATATCAAAATCTTTATAATTATCTTTATTTACACTATTTTTTATATTTTGTATTATTACTTTGTTGTAAGTTTGATTTTCAAAAAAATGTTTTACTTCTACTAAAAGAGCATCTGATTTTGAGTTATGATAATGTTGTTCGAAATCCTCTAAAGATGACTTTGTAGTTGTAGTAGAAAATTGTGGATAAAGAGGGATTAAGTAGATTTTATCTACATTTTGTTTGTTTAATCTTTCCAACACTTCATCTGCAAATGGTGGTGTATATCGCATAACAAAATCAACTATAACATCTTTACCAAGCTTATTTTGTAACTTTTGTACCAAATTTTTAGTATGCCCAACTATGGGTGATTTACCACCAAGCTGTGCATATATATCTTGAGCAGATTCGGTACGATTAAAAACTATCATACCTCCGATAAATTTTCTTAAAAGGTTACTTTTCATAGTAAGTATGTTTTTATCTGCAAACATATTTTTTAAAAAAACTTCAACCTCATTAAGGTTATTTGGCCCACCCATATTTAACAAGATTACTGCTTCTTTTTTACCCATATATTAAGTCCTTTTATAGCTATTTACTTTTAGGTCTAAATGCTTTTATAACCTCTTCATTAGTCTCCATATATGCACCACCTATTAGGTCTATACAGTAAGGAATAGCAGGAAATACTGCATCTAAACACTCTCTTATAGACTTTGGTTTTCCTGGTAAATTTACTATAAGACTTTTACCTCTTATACCTGCTGTTTGTCGTGAAAGTATAGCTGTTGGTACATACTTTAAACTAACTTGTCTCATAAGTTCACCAAACCCTGGCATCATTTTTTGACATACATTTTCAGTAGCTTCAGGTGTTACATCTCTTAGTGCTGGACCAGTACCACCAGTAGTTACAACCAAACAACACCCTGCTTCATCACAAAGTTCTATCATAGTTTGCTCAAGCATATCTTGTTCATCAGGGATACATCTATATACTATCTCAAATTCACTTTTTAAGTAATCTTTCATAGTATCTTGAATCGCTACACCAGATATATCTTCATATATACCTTTACTTGCTCTATCACTCGCTGTTATCACACCTATCTTTATATCTGCCATTGTATCTCTCCTTAGTTTATTTGTAAAAAATGGTTTGCATCTTTTATATAAGTAGTTGTAGCTACCTCTATAAAAAACTCTTTTGCTTCATCTGTATCTACTATCTTATCTTCTGAACCTAAATATACTTCTATCTTTACACCTTTTGCTTCTAACTCTTTTAGTCCAACTATATCCCACTCATAGTTTAAAAGTTCATCTAACTCATCTATAGTTGTATCGTTATTTAACTCAACT
>CAZSWW010000074.1:0-2523 GCA_964611265.1 uncultured Sulfurimonas sp.
TATAGAAAAAGAGGATATTGCTAAAGAGATTTTAAAGTTTATATAAAATTAAGAAGGGAGAGGTACATATATGATAAAAAAAACTTTACTCGTATTATTGTTATTATTGATACCCCTTTCTTTATTCTCTAAAGAGAAGTTGACTGTTGCTATTGATTATGAGTATTCTCCATTTACCTATAAAAGCTTTGAGGGAACACCTGAGGGTATTTTTGTTGATTTTTGGAAACTTTGGTCTAAAAAAAGTGGTTACGATATAGAATTCAAATTTTACAATTGGGATGATAGCATTGAAGCCGTCAAAAATGGTGAAGCTATTTTTCATTCAGGACTTACTCCTGATGAGTCTTGGATGGTTAAAAGTAAAAAGATATATGAATTAAAAACATCCTTTTATAAGTTAAAAACTAAAGAACTTCCAAAAAAACTTCGTATAGGTTCGATAGATAGTTACTATATGGAACTAGCACAAAAAAAATTTCCAAATGCAAAAATTATAAAATATGATGATTATTTACCATTAGTAAAAGATATGCTAAACAATAAAATTGATCTATTTATAGATGATGAGATGGCAGTAGATATTTTTTTACTTCAAAAAGGTGTTAAATCAAAGTTTGAAACTTTAGATTATAAAATCTATTCAGATATAAATATCATAACAAATAAAGCCAATAAAAGATATATCAATATTTTTAACGACTATTTTAATGAAATAACCAAAAAAGAATTAGCCAGTATTGAGGATAATATCTTAGGAAAAGATGAGGGTTATTATAATGAACAACTTGTATCATCAAAAAAATTAAATCTTACACTAGCTGAAAAAAAATGGTTAGATAAAAAAGAGCCTATAACTTATGTATATGACCCAGATTGGGCTCCATTTGAATGGAATAATGGACTAAATATCCACACTGGAATCATAGCAGATATTTTAAAAATTATATCTGCTAAGACGGGTATAGTTTTTGTACCTGTGCATACAAAAACTTGGGCAGAAGCTGTAAAACTTGCAGAAAATAAACAGGTTGATATGTACAGTGGTGTTTTAGAAACAAAAAAACGACACAAATATATGAACTTCACTTCAAAGTATATTTTTAATTATTTTGGTGGTCTTATCACTAGGAGCGATGACGACAAAAAATACAAAGATTTATCGATAGATTTAAAGGGTAAGATTATAGGTCTTACTAGGGGTAATGCTATTGGAGACTATATGAAAGAAAAGTATCCAAATCTCACATATAAGTATGTAGATTCTACACAAGATGGTTTTATAAAATTGAGAAATAAAGATATAGATTTATATGTTGTAAATGTAGTAACAGCAAGATATTTTATAACACATAACGGTTTTGATGATATGAAAGTTGCTTCAAAACTTGATTTGTCTTTTGGGCTTAAAATAGCCATATCAAAAGATAAGCCAAAAGAGGTGATTTCTATCTTAAATAAAGCTATAAATAGTATAGAACAAAAAGAACTAAAAAAGGTATACAAAAGATGGATAAAAGATTACAATAAGATAGTTTTAACAGATGGAGAAAAAAAGTATCTTAAACATCATAAACCTATAAGATATGTTTACGATAACAATAGAGAACCTTTTGAATACCTAAATGATTTAGGTGTTTATAGTGGTATAGTTGCAGATTTGTTAGATCTTATTAGTAAAAAAAGTTCTATAAAATTTGAAGCTATAAAAACAAAAGATTGGAAAGAAGCTATACATCTTATGAAAACAAAACAAGCAGATATGTTTAGTTTTGTTATAGAAAATAAACAAAGAAAAGAGTATTTAAATTTTACAGAAAAAACAATTTTTAGAGTTCCTATAGTTTTTTTAACAAATAGTGATGATGACAATATATATGAAAATATAAAATTTGATTTAAAAGATAAAAATATAGGAATAGTAAAGGGTAGAGCTATTTATAAAAAGCTTATAAAAGCATATCCAAATTTTCACTTTGTAAAATTATCAAATATAAAAGATGGTCTTGAAAAATTAAAAGAGGGTAAGATAGATATGCTTGCAGTAAATAAATCAACTGCAAAATATTATATAAAGTTAAAAGGTTATGACAATGTTAAAATAGCAACAAGCATAGATATCTTTTTCGATTTTAAAATAGCACTTCAAAAATCACTTGCACCAGAAGTATTTTCTATTATAAACAAATCATTAAATAACATAACAGAACAAGAGATAAATCAAATTTATAACAGATATATAAATGTAAAAGTTCAAGATAAAACAGATTGGAAATTAATCATAGAACTTGGGATTGTTGTTATTTTTATATTTTTATTTATTATGTGGAATAATAAAAAATTAAAATCTATGGTTGATAAAAAAACAGCAGAGATAAGAGCCCAACAAGAGGAACTTGAAAAGTTTAATCTGTCTTTGGAAAAATTAGTTGAAGATAGAACACAAGAGTTAAATGATGAGAGAAATTTTGTATCTTCTATCATAAGTAGTTCACAAGATGCACTTATAGTTATAGATAAAAA
>CAZSWW010000074.1:2623-6524 GCA_964611265.1 uncultured Sulfurimonas sp.
AAAACTTTTAAAGATTATTTTAGTGATTATTTTTCTATTTGGCGTCCTAAAGATACTGTTGGTGGCGATATTTATCTTTTTGAAGCTTTAAGAACTAAGGATGAATGTTTGCTTATGGTTATAGACTGTACAGGTCATGGTGTACCAGGGGCATTTGTAACGATGCTTGTAAAAGCGATAGAGAGACAAATCATAGCACAGATAAAACATGAAGAATATGAAGTTAGTCCATCAAAACTTTTAAGTATCTTTAACAAAACAATGAAACAGTTGTTAAAACAAGAGAGTGTAGACAGTATATCAAATGCTGGGTTTGATGGTGGTATAATTTATTATGATAAAAAACAAAAAATTATCCGTTTTTCTGGTGCTGAAACACCATTGTTTTATGTAGAAGATGATAAACTTAAAATGCTAAAAGGTGATAGATACTCGGTTGGTTATAAAAAATGTGATAGTGGACATGTATATAAAGAACACACTATAAATGTTAAAGATGGGATGCAGTTTTATTTAGGAACGGATGGATATCTAGATCAAAATGGTGGAGTTAAAAGTTTCCCTTTTGGTAAGAAAAGGTTTAAACAAATCATAGAAGATAATCATAAAGATTTAACTATGTCTGAACAAAAAGATATTTTTGAAAAAGAGTTACTAGATTACCAAGGTGATAATGAACGAAATGATGATATAACTTTAATAGGTTTTAAAATTTAAGGAGAATAGATGCAAATAGATATGAATAAGATACAAAGTATAGTAGATGATGATGGTATTATTTTTTTAAGTTATGGTGGGTATTTATCTCAAACTCTAATATCTGGTATGACTGAAGTTCTTGAAAAAGAAGCTGAAGAAAGCAATGTTGATATAAATGCATCAAATAAAATTTTTACTATTTTTATAGAGCTTTCACAAAATATGATGCATTACTCCAAGTCTATGAATCAAGATGATGATTCTTTAAGAACACAAGGGTTGATTTTGGTAACAAGAGATAATGATATGAACTACTCAATCCGTAGTCAAAATATTATATCTCTTGAAGATAAAAATAAAATAGAGCCAAAACTAAAAGAGGTTGTATCTTTAGATAAAGATGATTTAAAAAAACGCTATAGGGAGCTAAGAAAGAGTGGACAACATACACATGGTAGGGGTGGAGGTATAGGTTTTTATGAGATAGCAAGAAAATGTAATTCAATAGAGTATGATTTTAGTAAAATTAATGAAAATAGATACTATTTTCATATTAAAACCACTATAATTACAAAAAAGGATAAGTAAGATGGAAAATTTAACAATAGAAGCAACAAAATATACACCTAAAATTACACTTGATAAAAGTGGTAAAATCTCTTTGGTTGGTAAGTCTTACCCAGAAAATACATTTGAATTTTATACACCTATGATGGAGTGGGTAAAGAAATACTTTGAAAATTCTCCAGCTGAAAAAACAGTTATAGATATGGAAATCATCTACTTTAACTCTAGTAGTTCTAAACTATTTTTTGATTTTTTTGATATGATAGAGGAAAACGCACAAGAGCATAATATAGAGATAAACTGGATATATGACGAAGAAAATGAAAGTGCAGAAGAGGCAGGTGAAGATTTTATAGAAGATTTTGAAGAATTAAATATAAAATTAGTAGCAAAATAAACTTATAATAAAAAATATTTAATTAAAAGAAAAGAGTGTTTATGAGAGATAAAAAAGAAGATACATTAAAACAGATAGAAGATTTTTTAGAAAAAAATGATACATCTATAAATACAAGCCTTCAAGAACTTCTAAAAGATTATAAAAGAAAATCTAAACGACTAGATAAGATTATAAAACAAAGCGATAGACAACAGCTTCAGATGATGCATCTTAATGAAGAATTAAATGATTATAAAAATAATCTTGAAGAAAAAGTAAAACAAGAGATAGAAAAGAGAAAAGAAAAAGAGAGGATGTTGTTTCAACAAGCAAAACTTGCTTCAATGGGTGAGATGATGGATGCAATTGCTCATCAATGGAAACAACCTCTTAATGTTATAAGCGCTCAAGTTGTTAACTTAATGTTTCAGTATCACTTAGATATGTTAGATGAGAAGCATATAGAAAGTTTTGAAAAAGATATAACTAGACAGATAACTCATATGACAGATACTTTAAATGAGTTTAGAAGCTTTTTTAGACCATCTGTAAATTTGGCTGATTTTGATGTGAACTCTATGATTGAAAAAGTTTTATTTCTTGTAAAAGATGAGTTTATTAAAAATAATATTGAGATTATCGTTGATGATGTTGATAATTTTTCTATAAAAGGTATAGAAAATGAATTTAAACACCTTATAATAAATGTTATAAATAATGCAAAAGATGCATTTGTAGAAAATAACATTCAAGAAAGAAAAATCATCATTAAAATTTTAAAATTAGACGATAGAAGAAGAATCGAGATTATTGATAATGCAGGTGGGATACCAGAAGATATTATAGAAGATATATTTAAAGCAGATGTTACAACAAAAGAGGAGGGTAAAGGTACTGGTATAGGTCTTTATATGAGTTCTCAAATTGCCCAAAAACACAACGGTATATTAAGTGTTGAAAATGTTAAAGATGGTGCAAAATTTATCTTTGAATTGAAAAAAGAGTTTTAACCCAAATTATGCAATAGAGATTTTAGCAAAGATAAGGCATTTTATTGTCAAAGTCAGGTTTTTAGATAACTATATGGTAGATTCTGAGGAAATTCAAAAGCAAAAAGTAATTCTTTGCAAGAAAGATAGTTTATTATCTTTCTTGTTTTATTTTATAGTTCTGTAGCTTTTTTATAGGCTTGTTCTATGGCACTTATACATCCGTATCTTACATTATTTTTTTCAAGTGCTGAGTACCCTGAAGCTGTTGTTCCACCAGGTGACATAACAGCATCTTTTAAAAGAGCAGGGTGGATATCTTGTATAAGTTCACCAAATCCACCAAAAAGACCTCTCATTATCTCCATAGCATCATCTCTTTTTAAACCTTGTTTTACTGCACCATCTGCAAGTGCTTCTGCTATAAGACAAAGGTAGGCTGGTCCACTACCTGCTAGTGCTGTAGCTATATCTATCTCTTTATCACTACTTAACCAAGTGGTAGAACCTATAGCACTTAGTAGCTTTAATGCTTCATCTTTAAATTCAGCATCTCCAGTTAATGTAGTGTGTGAACGACCAACAGAAGCCCCAAGATTTGGCATCGTTCTTACTACTGCATGGGTGTTTAGATTTGAGCGAAGTTTTTCAACATTTGTTCCAGCTAAAACAGAGTAAACAACTTTTGCTTTACCTTTTAAAGTGTTACCAACACTCTCTACATTAGCAGGTTTTACACAAAGTATCAAAGTTTTATCTGTAGTATCAAAGTTAGTTAGCAGATGTTTTTGTATATCTACCCCCAATTCATTTTCAAACTTTTGAAGTTTTTCTAAATCTCTTCCAACAACTTCGATTTTATAATCTTTTTTTAACCCTTTAGCTATACTTAAAGCCATATTTCCGTTACCAATAAATGTTATAAGTTTTGACATTAAAAATCCTTTTTTATGATGATAACAAAAAAACTATTTATTTTGACAAAAAGTATGAAAAAAAGTATAATTTTATATACTAAAAAAAGGATTTATATGCAACCTATCTTAGCAAACTATACAGCAAGTATAACAGAACTAAAAAAATCACCAACACAATTGCTCAAAGATGCAGGGGATGAAGCAGTAGCTATACTAAATCATAATGTTGCTAGTGCTTACCTTGTTCCTAGCTCATTATATGAGAAGATGATGGATATCATAGAAGATTATCAATTAAGAGAGATAGTTGAAGAAAGATTGAACTATAATGAAGATGAACTTATAGAAGT
>CAZSWW010000075.1:0-6470 GCA_964611265.1 uncultured Sulfurimonas sp.
TTAAGGGTGTCTAACTTTTAATGTAGAGTTTAAACTCCAACCTATAGCTATCATAAAGCCTAAAACTCCAAAAGCTGGTAAAAATTCATAAGCATTAGCAAGATAAACCAACCATAGAAGTATAGCTCCAAGTGGGGTTGGTACACCTGTAAAGTATTTATCTACACTTCCTGCATCTGTGTGTAAGTTGAAATGTATAAGTCTTCTTAGCCCAGAGATAACATAGATGATGCTAACTACAGCAGAAAATATAAGTAAAATCCCATCAAATGAGTTGTTATAAACAGCTTGAAAGATTAAAAATACAGGAACAAGTACGAAGCTCAAAAAGTCAGCAAAACTATCTAGTTGCACCCCAAATTCATTTGAAAGATTGTACTTTCTAGCAATTTTACCATCAAAAATATCGAATGCTCCACCAATCCAAGCTAATATAATAGCAAGGAAGAAGTTATTTTGAGTGATAAAGTAAGTAGCCAAAAGACCAGCAGTTATATTTACAAATGTAAAAAGATTTGCAAGATTAAAATGTGATGATGGTGTGTATAAAAACTTCATAAAAGAACCTTATTTTTTTAACAATTATAGCAAATAAAAATTAAATTTGGTAAAATGATAAGAATTATCAATATAAGTCAATTCTAAGTGAGATTTGTATATCATACCAAAAAATATTAGTAGTTGTAAAAGTGCTTGGAAGAAACTCAGGTCTGTAGCTATACCATTATGAAAAAAAGGAAAATTATGCAAAATAGTATAAAATTATCGTTAATCTCAGTTGCTCTTTTGAGTCAAGTAAATGCGAGTGAAGTTCACTCTGTAAAAGATATGTTTACAGATGGAAAAACAAGTGGGCAAATTCGTTTAGGTTACTATAACTCAAATCCAGATGCTATAGGAAAGACACAAAGTGTAACGGCTATAGGTGGTCAGTTAAAGTTTGAAAGTGCTTCATTCAATGGTATGAGTGCAGGTGTGGCGATGTATACTTCTCAAAATATAGATGCATTAAGTGGTGAAGAAAATGATGGAAAATTCTCAGACTATCTAACTTCTAGTGAAAAAAGTTATACAGAACTAGCTGAAGCTTACTTAAACTATAGTGTAGATAATTTCAATATCCGTATTGGTCGCCAACTTATAGATACACCTTTAGCAGATAGTGATGATGTATATATGACACCAAACACTTTTGAAGCTGTAGTTGCTAGTTATGCTTTAAAAGATTTAGGTTTAACTTTTATCGGAGCAAATCTTCAAAGGATGCAAGGTGGAGATGCCGATTATCTAAATGTTACAAATAACAGTTGGATGGATACCGGAGATAATGGTACAAATATGTTGGCTATCCTTTATGCAAATGATGCTATAGAAGTTGGTGCTTGGTACTATGATGTAGATAAATCTGCAAAAGCTATATATGTAGATGCTACTGCAAACTTTGAGATTGCTAAAAACAATGTTTTAGCTTTATCTGCTCAATATTTAGATGAAAGTGAAGAAAACAATAGTGCTATAGATGGGACTATAGCTGGTATGATGCTAGAAGTTTCACTTGATAAGCTAACAGCTAGTATCGCTTATAATACTATAGATGTAGATGCTACAAAGGAGATTTTTGAAGGTTTTGGTGGTGGATGTTCATATACAAATATGGAAACAACAACAGCAGGTACACTAAATACAGATTCAGATGCTTATCTAATCTCTTTAAGTTATGATATTGCTAAACTAAATATCTTTACATCTTATGGAGAATTTAAAGCAGATTATAGTGCTAATGGTCATTTAACTGAACTAGATGCTGGTGTTAGTTATAGTTTTAATGATGAAACTCAAGTATCTTTCGTATATGTAAATGTTGATGATAAATTAGCAACAGATAGTGGAGCAGATGAGATAAAACTGTTTGCTAATTATACTTTTTAAATCTTTGGTTGTTTCTCAACAAACATAGAACAATCTCTACCACTACTTTGAAATACCATTATAGATGGTATTTGTGGACTTTTAAACCCATAAGCCTTACATCCGTGAGGCTTATCCTTTTCCCAAGTTACAAAATAATATTTACATCTTCTACAATTTATTCTTTTCATAAGTGGATTTTAGCATATTTTGGTACAATAACTCAACTAAAAAAAGTGAGAATATAAATGGATAAAATACTTTTAATGCTACAACTGCAAAATCAACTAAATGATGCCACTAATGGTGAAGAGTGGGTAAAGGGTGTAACTAAAAATGGTAAAACTATAAACTGGAACAGATGTATTTATATGGAATGTGCTGAGATGGTAGATAGTTTTTCATGGAAACATTGGAAAAGCATCAACCAAGAACCTGATTGGGATAACTTACAGATAGAGGTTATTGATGTTTGGCACTTCATCATGAGTTTAGCTATAGAAGACTATAACCAAAACTTAAAAGGTGGTATCGAAGATTTAGCTATAAACTTGTCTTCACAGGAAAACTTTGCATCTATAGATACAGATGGTGCTAGATTTGCAACTCAAAATGAAGTTATAGCTAAAGTTGAAAATATTATCCGTATATCTTTAGATGAAGATAGCTTAGAGTTAGAAAAGTTAATTAATGAATTTTTTGATTTGGTAGTTATGAGTGGGCTAAATCTTCAAACACTTTATAGACTATATGTAGGTAAAAATATCTTAAACCAAATCCGTCAAGATAATGGTTATAAAGATGGTTCATATATAAAAGTATGGAATGGTGAAGAGGATAATGTTGTTATGAAAAGACTTTGGGAGGAGGATGCAAACCTAAAACCTGAAACACTATACAAAGAACTTACAAAACTATACTTAGCTTTAAATAAGAGTTAATGAAAGAGAGTATTTTAGAGATTAAAAACTTATCTTTTGGTTACACTAAAGATAAGTTACTTTTTGATGATTTTTCACTTACACTTAAAAAGGGTGAGATAAAAGCTATCGTGGGGGAAAGTGGTGCTGGAAAGAGTACACTTTTTGAACTTATACTAAAAAATATAAAACCTTTTAGTGGTAGTATAAAAGTTGCTAAAATTTCGCAAGTTTTTCAAGACCCATATAGCTCTTTTCACCCAAGTTATACAGTGTTAAACCAGATAAATGATGTAGCTTCAACAGAAGAGTTGGGTAAATTTTTAGATGCTATAAACTTAGAGTATGAACTTCTTTTAAAACTACCACATGAACTCTCAGGTGGACAACTTCAACGAGCATCCATTATAAGAGCATTACTGATGAAACCTGATTTACTCCTCTTAGATGAACCAACATCAGCACTAGATAACATCATACAGTTAGAGGTGATGCAGGAGTTATTAAAATCTTTAGATACTATAGGGATACTACTTATAACCCATGATTTGGACTTAGCTTCTTGGTGTGGGGATGAGGTTATAATTATACCAACTCTTTGATACAAGATTCTATAGTAGTTTCTTTAGATATAGTATAGTCGATTTTATGTGGTAAAGCTTTTGCTGTTGTTTTACCTATAACTATAACTTTGTGAGTTTCATTTATAGTATGAGTTTTTAAAAAACATTTAACACTAGATGGTGAAGTAAATATAAGACAAGAATTATCTTCAACTCTACACTCTAAAATCTCTTTTGAGCAATCACTCTCATAAACTACAACTTCATCTATATCATAACCATCATCATTGCAAACTTTTACAAAGTCAGATGCAACAACCTTAGCACGAAGATAGAGCCACTTTGTAGTTTTTGGAAAACATCTAATCTTATCGACCAAAGTATCTCCATACCCACTCCCTATATCTAAAACACAACCACCTAACTTTTCATAAGAGATAGCACTCTGTTTTGAGATGCATAAAGCTTTTTTTGTTAAAAAATTATCTTTATCATACTGTTTTAAAGCTTCACTAGCTTGTTTAGAAGTGATGATAAGATAATCATAGTCATCAAAGTTAATCATTGGTTGAAAAAAATTGATACTAAGGGAGTTGATGCTTATAGCATCTTTATGTTTGGAAATTGAAAAAAGATATGTTTTCATCTTTTCAAAACCTCATTACTAAAATCAACAAAATCATCCAAATGATTTTCAACAATAGATACAACTATATCTATACTTAGATTTTGATAATCATGAACTGCTATATTTCTAAAGCCTATCATCTTTTGCATATTTGATGATGTTTCTTTAGAGATATAATCAAAATTTTCAAGTAAAGAGAAAATCTCTTTAGAAGTTTTAGGGATACCAAGTTTTTTTACTCTAACTATATGTGTAGCTATATCTATAGTTGCTTGTGATATTCTTTTTAGATTTAATACAACAGAATCTTGTTTAGCTAGATTAGTTCTAAAATTTTTATCAAACTCTTCAACAATTCTACTAATACATTTTTTTATATAATCAATTTTCTTTAAAATAATTTTATCTATCATATTTACAAAATTATAAAAAGTTTGGCTTAGTTTGTGATGTTTTTAGGCTAAAAGATAGTGTACTATCTTGTGCCTAAATCATTACAAAATGAGCCGAAATTTTTCTTAATTTTATTCCCACTCTATAGTAGCAGGTGGTTTAGAAGATATATCATAAACAACACGGTTGATACCATCAACTTCATTTATGATTCTTCTACTGATTCTTTCTAGTAAATCATGTGGTAGGTGTGCAAATGTAGCTGTCATACCATCAACTGCTTCTACAACTCTTACACATACTGTATTGTCATAAGTACGGTTATCACCCATAACACCAACTGATTTTACATTTAGTAAAACTGCAAATGCTTGCCAAGTTTTTGCATAGTATCCACTTGCTTTAAGTTCATCTAAAAGTATTACATCAGCTTCACGAAGTAGGTCTAAATCAGGAACATTTACATCTCCCATAATTCTTATCGCTAAACCTGGTCCAGGGAATGGATGACGGTTTATCATGTCAGCTGGAAGACCTAACTCTAGTCCAATTTTACGAACTTCATCTTTAAAAAGTTCTCTCAAAGGCTCGATAAGTTCAAAATCCATCCAATCAGGTAAACCACCAACATTATGGTGTGATTTTATAACCTCAGATGGACCATTTACAGAGATAGACTCGATAACATCAGGGTAAAGAGTACCTTGTGCTAAGAACTTGATGCCATCATGTTTTTTAGCCTCTTTTTCAAACTCTTCTATAAAAGTATGACCAATGATTTTTCTTTTTTGTTCAGGGTCTGAGATGCCCTCTAACTTACCTAAAAAGTTATCTACTGCATCTACTGTTATAAGTGGTGCTTTAAGGTTTAGTTTGAAAACTTGTTCAACTTGTTCTCTTTCACCTTTTCTTAAAAGTCCATTATCTACAAAAACAGGGATAAGCTGGTCACCTATAGCTTCATAAAGCATAGCAGCAACAACAGAACTATCTACTCCACCACTAAGACCACAAAGAACTTTACCATCTCCAACTTTATCTTTTATAAGTTGAATTTGTTCTTTTAAGAAATGCTCCATTTTCCATTTTTCAGTAACTCCACAAATATTTTTTGCAAAGTTACGAAGCATTAAGTAACCCTCTTCTGAGTGTTGTACTTCTGGGTGATACTGCATCGCATAAACTTTTTTCTCTTCATTTGCTATGGCTGCATAAGGTGAGTTTGCAGATGTTGCTATGGGGCTAAAACCATCTGGTAAAGTATCTACCTTATCACTATGACTCATCCAAACGATACGATTGTCTTCACAATCTACTAACAGTGGAGAGTTTGTTTCAAGTTTTAACTCAGCTTTTCCATACTCATGATGGTCAGAACGAACTACGCTACCACCAAAATCTACTGCAATTCTTTGCATACCATAACAGATACCAAGAACAGGTATACCCATAGAGTAAACACCTTGATCTACTTCATAAGCATTTTCACTATAAACTGAAGATGGACCACCACTAAGGATAATACCTTTAGGGTTTTTTGCTTTTATCTCTTCTACCGAAGTATGGTAAGGTAAAATTTCACAATATATTTTATCTTCACGGAGACGACGAGCTATAAGTTGAGTGTATTGAGAACCAAAGTCTAAAACTATGATGCTTACATTTGTCATTTAGATGCCTTTAAAATAGGATAATTATGTTAATGGAAGAATACAATAAATAAGATTAATTCTCTATTTTATAGATGATTTGTATTTAAATTGTTTTTTGACAATAAATGTAACTATTAAGATAAAAATTAGATTAAATTATTAAATTTTCTCTTAGAATTGATATAAATCAATTTAATTGGAATTAAAATATATTAAAATACACCTGATTCTGAAATATTAACTAAGGAGAAAGAATATGAAGTTAAATAGATTAGCTATGTCTGTTGCGGCATTAGCATTTGTAAGTACAGGGTTATTTGCAGGTACATCAAGCATGAATGTAGAAAAAATGTTCGAAAAAGAATGTCAAGGGTGTCATGGTCCAAACCATGAAGGTGGTGTTGGT
>CAZSWW010000076.1:0-6468 GCA_964611265.1 uncultured Sulfurimonas sp.
ATTTAGCTAATCTTTTACTCCCCTTAATACTCATCTTCCATATCATTTATATCTGAATCATCATACGGATCCATATGGATTATGATATGTACTTTTTTGTCTTCAAATATCTCTCTTAGATTTACCTCTATCTTATCTGAAACAAGATGTGCATCATATAGTGATATACTTACATTAAAAACCACATGAACAGATATAAAGATATGTGAGCCAGATTCTCTAGCTTTTAAGTGGTGATACCCTGTTACAACCTCTTGAGCATTGATAGCATCCTCAATTTTCTCCATCTCCTCTTTAGGTAAAGAAGCATCTAAAAGCATAAGGATACCCTCTTTGATAATAGGATAAGCAGAGTATATCATGTATATAGCTATACCAATACCAAGTATAGGGTCAACAAGTTGTTCACCTGTAAAAGATACTAAAGCTAAAGCTATTAAAACAGCACTATTTGAAAAAAGGTCTGTTTTGTAATGAAGTGCATCAGCTTTTATAACCATATTTTTAGTTTTTTTAGCAACATAGTTTAAGAACATAACTAAAAAAGCTGTAATTACTATAGATATAAGCATAACGATTATACTTTCATTCATATGGCTAATATCTCTAGGGTTTGCCATCTTAGCAAGAGCTTCATATAGTATAAATAGTGCTGAAAGTGATATAACTACACCCTCTATAACAGCAGCTAAAGGTTCAATCTTTGAGTGACCAAAATTAAAATCTTTATCTGCTCCTTTTTCTGCACGATTTAGCGCAAAGTAGTTAAACAAAGAAACTGTTAAGTCTAAGAAACTATCGATAGCAGATGCTAAAAGTGCTATAGAACCACTTAAAATACCGATAGTCATCTTTAGTAAAACCAGTATACCAGCTACAGAAGTTGAGACAAGAGTCGCTTTTTTTTCTAAACGCATATTTTTACCTTTAAACAGTATAGATTGTTTTGGTATAATTATACCAAAAAAGAGTACTATGGATATTGGACAATTAAAAAAAGATAGACAAAAATGGATGACTTGGAAAAATATAAAACCATTAAGAGATGCACTAGATACTTTAGAAGATGTAGAGTGTAGTGTTGAACTTGGTGATGTTGTAAAAATCACATCTGAGGATAAGTATAATGTTGAAGATGTAGCAAGACTTATGATGCCATGGAGAAAAGGTCCATTTGAGATTTTTGATACCTTTATAGATACTGAGTGGAAAAGTAATATAAAGTATAACTTACTAAGACCTTATTTTAATCTAACAGATAAAAGGGTTGCAGATATAGGTTGTAACAATGGGTACTACCTTTTTAGGATGCAAGAGGATAAACCTAAACTACTTGTAGGGTTTGATCCATCTCCACTTTATAAAACACAGTTTGATTTTGTGAATCATTTTGTAAAAAGTGATATAGTTTATGAACTTTTAGGTGTTGAACATCTTGAATTTTATGAAGAAAAATTTGATACTATCTTTTGTCTTGGTGTTTTGTACCATAGAAGTGACCCTGTTGCAATGTTGAAACAACTTTTTAAGGGGCTTGATAAAAAGGGTGAAGTTATACTAGATACTTTTTATATAGAGGGTGAAGAAGAAATTTGTTTATGTCCAGAATCATCTTACTCTAAGATACCAAATATCTACTTTGTACCAACTATAAAAGCTTTAAAGCACTGGTGCTTAAGGGCAGGATTTAGTAGTTTTGAAGTTTTAGAAACATCAAAAACAGAGGCTGAAGAGCAAAGAAAAACTGATTGGATAGAGGGTCAAAGTTTGGAAGACTTCTTAGACCCTGAGGATGATACTAAAACAGTTGAGGGTTATCCAGCACCTGCTAGAGTATATGTTAGACTTATAAAAGATAAATAATTAAGGGATGATAAATGACTTCACAAGAGATAGATGAGTATGAATTAGAAGAGAAAAAAGAAGATGTGATACTAACTACACACAATAGTATAAATCAAGATTTAAGTGGTGAATTATTAGTTATAGAGCATGGGTATGTAGAAGTTAGACTAAGAACGACACCGGAGATGGTAGCAGATAAACTTGGACTTGTTCATGGTGGTTTTATATTTTCAGCTGCTGATTATTCTGCTATGGCTGCTGTAAATGAGAAAAATGTTGTTTTAGTTGCTAGTGAATGTCAGTTTTTGTCTCCTGTAAAACTTCATGATGAGGTTAATTTTGTAGCTAGAGTTCGTCACAAAGAGGGTAGAAAAAGAAATGTGAATGTTGTAGCCCATGTACACGATATAAAAGTTTTTGAGGGTGAATTTAAAACTGTTATTTTGGAAAAACATGTTTTAAGATTAAAACTTCTTGATGAGAAAGATGATGCTAACATAGGTACTCAACCTAAGAAAAAGGATAGTTAAAGGATAGCTAAATATTAGCTATCCAATAGTCTGAGTATTGTTGTTCTTGTTTTATAGTTGTAGTTGCTCCATGACCAGGGTATATAGTTTTGTCATAGTTTAATTCTTTGAATTTTTGTAATGATGTTTTCATATCTTCAGCAGAAGAATATGGAAAATCACATCTTCCAATAGACCTCTCAAATATAAAATCTCCACTAAACATAACATCTCCTATCTCGATAGTAGAACATCCGGGACAATGACCAGGGAAATGTCTAAACTTAACTTTAGTACCATCAAAATCAAACTCTTGGTTTGGTTCAACTTCAACATCTGGTTTAGATGGTGGTAAGTCTGGTTTCCATGAACTATCACCTAAAAGCATAACATCGCCTTTTGGAGTATAGAGTGGAATGTTTAACTTTTTTTGTAGTTCATCATTTGACCATACATGATCAAAATGACCATGAGTGTTAAAAATTGCTACTGGATTTGTTACATTTTCTATAACCCATTTTGTTGCATCAACACCGGGGTCTATTATAAAATCTTTGCCATCAATCGTAGCGATATAACAGTTTGTTTGGTATTCACCCATCGGTTGTGTTTTTATAGTCATGGTATCCCTTTTTTATGTATTTTATCTAAATCAAACTTCTATCTCTATCTTTTCACCATCTCCTGAGATAGATTTGGTTAGTGCATCTTCTAGTTTTTCATATACTGATTCTGTATCATCAGTATCACTTACTTGTGTTATCCCAAAAAAAACATCTATATTTTCTAATTTATCTAACTCTACTAATAGTTTTTGAGCCAATATAACTGCTCCACTAATAGAAGTATCTGAAGTTAATAAAATATATTTAGATTCGGCAATTTTACCAAAATAATCATTTGTTCTGGACTTATCACTTACAATCTGACCAATCTGTTTTAAAGTTGATTTATCTTTTTGCTTAGTGATTATTTTAAATATAATTACTGATAACTCTGTTTTATACCTATGAGTTCTTGAAATCTCACGAAGTAAAATATCTTCAATAAATGGTTTGTTATAAGCATTTGTATCTATATCTCTTTTTATTATATTTACTAACGATTTTGCATACTCATCATTGTTTTCTTCTTTTGCATTAAATACAAGTATATCTTTTTCATAACTCTTTTGGTTTATAAATATATGTCTCATAAGGAGTAAAGTATAGATAAATGTACTAAGCAATACATTACCAATAACTATAGATACAAACATATCTTTATATATAAATGTTTCAGGTAATGAATGACTCATAATGATAGCTAATGCACCTTTACTACCTGCTAGTGTTAAAGTTTGTATCCATCTTATAGGTAGTTTTAGTGTTTTTATCATCATACTAATCATGACATACCTTATAATGGTAGTTATAAAAAATATAATAAAAATCTCTTTATAGTAAGTTACTAAATTATCCATATTTATAATATTTGCAATGATTATAAAAACAATAGCATTAGCGAAAATGCCTATGAAAGTAGCTTCTTTTGTATAGTTTAAAAACTCTTTTTTTCTAATAGCAGGTATTTTTTTCATTAACTTAAGTATAGATATTTGTTCAATTTGCAAGTTTTTTTGTGAATGTGTATAGTAAGTTTCTTTTTGTACAAGTATTTTAAATGTAATGATAGAACTAACAATAGCTAAAATCCCAGATATATGAAAATGTTCAGCAAGTAAAAAAGAAAACATAACGATAAGATATATGATGATAAATTGCTCAATAGTATCTTTGAGTATCTTTATAAAGAAGTAACCGATAGTTGCTAATGTTATCCCTATAAGAAGTGATAACAAAATCACTTTGACTAAAATAATATTTAAAGATAAAATAGTCACTTCACCACCACTAATAAGTGGAAGGGCTATAAAATAAAATATGATTAAAGCTGTAACATCATTGAAAAGGGATTCTGATTCTGCATATATTTTCAATCTTTCTGGTAGTTTAAACTTAGACATTATAGAAGCTACAGTAATAGCATCTGTAGCCATTAACATACTAAAAAGACCTATTAGCATACCTACATTCCAACTTATATTGTTTAGTATATATGGTGTAACAAAAGTAGCTATGGTTATAGAGATTATAACAGCGACAAAAGCTAAGTAAAATATCTCTTTTATATGCTCTTTTAACTCTTTTAAAGATAGATTTAAAACATCAGGGAGTAAAATCATAGGTAGCATAAGATACAAGATTTCATCAAACTCTTCATTGGTTATACTTATAGTGTTTGGAAATATAAATGAATAGGTAAATGCTAAAACAATTATAGATAAAGTGTTTGGTAGTTTAGTATACTCCTCTATAACTCTTGAAAACAAGATGATGATGAGAAGTATAGAAACTAGAGTTAGCATGATAAGTTAAACAAAAGTAACAATTAACTTTGTTTCGTTTTTTCGATTTGGTCTAAATACTCTCGGATATCTGCATAAGTTTTAGATATATCTTTGTTGTCTGGGTCAAATTGTGAAAAGATAAATAGCCCCATAGAGTGCCATATAGATATACCATCGCTTAAGTTAAGATTTTCTTCTTCAAGTTTATTCATTATAAATGACATGATTTCATCATGTTTTTTTGCATCCATTTTTAGTCTCCTTTTTTTAAGATAAGTGTTGTTGATTTGTCAAAATCAAAATATTTGTTTGCTATCTCTTTAACTTTTTTTGGTGTTATTTTAGCTATATCATCCTCATAAGTTAAAAGAGGAGTTAGGTCACCTCTAACAAGATAACTACCATAAAGATTGGCAACAGAAGTTGAACTCTCTAGTGAATAGATAAAGTCAGCTTTAGTGTTTGTTTTTACTTTTTCAAGTTCAGCTTTACTAACTTTTTCATTTTTTAGTAACTCTATCTGCTTTATAAGTTCTTTTTCAACATCTTTTGCTTTTACATTAGGGTTACAAGATGCTAAAAATATAAATAGCCCTGGATCAATGTTTTCCATATTATAAGCATATACTTGGTTTACAAGTCTTTTTCTCTCTACAAGTTCTTTATATAGTCTTGAACTTTTTCCAGAGTATAGTATCTCTGAAATGGCACTAAGTGTTACTTGGTCTTTGTCCAAAAAGTTTGGTATATGAAAAGTGATAGCTAACATCTCAACTTCACTATCTTTATGAACTATAACTCTTTTTGCACCATCTTGTTCTGGTTCTATAAACTTAACTTTTGGAATCTTAACTTTGTTTTTTATATCAGAAAACTCTTGTTTAGCTTTTTTAAAAACATCTTTTGGTTTTACATCACCAGTTACTATCAAGATAGCATTGTTTGGTTGGTAATAAGTTTGATGGAAGTTTTTTATGTCTTCTATGCTCCAAGTTTGTATATCATTCATAAAACCTATCGGTGTCCAATGGTATGGATGATATGTATAGGCATTGTTAAACATAGCAAAGTATAAGTAACCAAGAGGTGAATTTTCAGTTCTCCATCTTCTTTCCTCTGCTACAACATCTCTCTCAGGTTGAAACTCTTCATCTTTTAGATTTAAGTTTTGCATAAGTTCTGCATAAAGTTCTAGTGATTTACCTAAGTTCTCAGATGATGATTTTATATAGTAATGAGTATAATCAAAGCTAGTAGAGGCATTGTTAATCCCACCTATACTTTTTACCTCTTTGTCAAACTCTCCAGCTTTTAGGTTTTTTGTAGATTTGAAGTTCATATGTTCAAGCATATGTGCAATCCCAGTTTTACCCATAACCTCATTTCTACTGCCAACTTTATAAAATATATCTGTTGAGATAACATTAGAGTTATTTTTAAGTGGTATAACCACTATTTCAAGTCCATTCTTTAAAGTTTTTGTTTCATACTTTGGTAATGTAGATGCCATTAATATCCCTGTTGTTAATATAGTTAGTAAAAATTTCATTTTTTTATCTTTTAAATTTATTTTGCTATCTTAATTTATTTTTTTATTATAGCAAAATATAAACATTAAAGTTAAATTACCTTATTTTAATGTTACAAATAGCAGTATTGTAAGAAACATTATAGCTATGTTAAAGTTTAGTGATAAATCTCCTGAGTAGATTTTTCTAAAAAATT
>CAZSWW010000077.1:0-6450 GCA_964611265.1 uncultured Sulfurimonas sp.
TATTGTATAAATCTTGATGTCATTGTATCATATCTAGAATTTAATGCCAAAAGTGATTTTGTACGGTTTTCCTCTAACTGTTTACCCTCTTTAGATAAACCATCGCTCATAGATAAGATTGTTCCACCTGAGGTATTTAAACTTTTTAGATTACCATAAAGTTTTTCAAATATACCATCTTTATGTATTGTTGATTCCATTTTATAGTTGTAAGATGTTACTTCAGAATTTTTTAAATCTTTTATATCATCAAAAGTGAACTCTTCATCATCAAATAGTTTATCATTAAGGTCATAAGTCCCATCATCAATTCTATCTTCTAGTTCTTTAAATGTTATATCCTCTTTTTTGGCAAAGCGAACAAAGCTATCTTTATATTTATCAAAATCACCAACAACTGTAGTTTTACCACTAAAGAAATTAGCTACTGCTTCTGGATCTTCTTTTAACTTATCATCTAAATCTGAACTATTCAATTTAAGTTTACCAGTTCTATCTATCTCTAAACCAAAATTTGCTAGTGCAAGGCCACTCTCTTTATCTCTTTCTGTTATAAGTTTTCTAAGACTTCTACTTATACCATTTATAGAGTTATCTCCATTAAAAATACCAACTTTTTTTGCTTCCATATCTGCTAAAGTCATAGCATCAATCTGTTTTTGAGCAGCATTATAACTCGTTACAAAATTTTCAAGTTCATCTTTTATGGGTTGTTTATCTTGTGTTATGGAAACATTAGCGTCAGCATCATCTTTTAAAAGTTTTATCTCTAGTCCAAGTTGAATATCGTCTATGGTATTTTTACTTCTTGTCATTGAGATACCATTGTATTTAAATGAGGCATCTCTTGATGTTTGAATATCTTTTACTTTACCACTATCGTTTTCAGCACTACCATCATCTCCAGATACAAGTTTTGTATCAAGATTGCCACTATTATCCTCTATGGTTATATCATCATCTTCTGCAGGATTTTTAGCTGTTAATACTAAGCTAAATTTGCCATCTTTATCTTCTACAACACTTGCATATACATTTTTACTAGAATCAGCATTATTAGAATCACCATCATTCTCATTCTTATTTATTTTATCTGCTAATTGTTGTAGTGTTGTATCAGAATCATACTCGAATGTAGTATCTCCACCTGCAGTTTTTATAGTTAAAGTACCAGAATCAGATGCTATTTTATCAGTCTTTTTATCAAAAACATCAGATTTATAAATATCACTTTTAAGTTCGCCATTTAGATTTCCATCAAAATCGACTAAACCTATCTGTTGATCTTTACCTGTTTCATCGGAAGTTATTGTAAAACTAAACTCATCATCACCAGTTTGCAATATACTAGCTGTTACTTTATCACCAGCTATATCATTGATTTTTGTTTTTAATTCATCATAAGTTGTATCAGATTTATATTCTATTTTATAATCTGTTCCATCTATATTAAGATTTAAAGTACCATCACCTGAAGCCACTGTTGAATCTTTTGAAGTAAAAGAACCTGATTGTATAACATTTTTATGTGCAAGTTTTACATCTTTTATAGAAAAATCTTGAATAGCAACACCATCTCTTGCTGTTACTTCAACATCTTCACTTGTATTTGAGACTGTTCTTTTTTGATACAAAGAACTATCTTTCATGGCAAATGCAGAACTTTTCAATGTACCTGTTAAACTTTTAAGCAGATCAAGAGCTTCTGTTTTTTTAGAATTTTTTTCAATATTTTTGTCAATAGGGTTTATTTGTGTTGATTTTTCAGCTGCTTTTAATTTATCTAAAATATCTGAAGTTAATACCCCAGAGCCAATACCAACTGAACCAAGTGCAGGCATCATTAATCCTTTATAGAGTGAAACTTATAAAATATCCACTATTTATTTGTAAAAAGTAAATCGACAATATTGAAGTATTTTTTAATCAAAAAAATTAAATATATTTTGTTCATTGTCGATTTACCTTTTACAAACTGAAAAAGCAAAAGGATTTAAGATGTATGGAACTCAAGCTCATAACATTTATGCTCAAAACAATATAGGTATAGAATCTCCAGAGAGGCTTATAGAGATGCTATATGAGGGTGTTCTTCGTTTTAATGCTCAAGCTAAAAAAGCTATTAAAGATGGCAATATAGAAAAAAAAGTTTATTGGATAAATAGAACCATAGATATTATTACTGAACTTTTAATTGTGTTAGACCCTGAAGAAGGTGGTGATACTTCGATATACTTATCTGGATTATATAATTACCAGATTAAATTGTTATCTCAAGCTTCTATTCATGATGATATTTCAAAAATTGATGAATGTAGTAATGTTTTTAAAGGTCTTTTAGAAGCTTGGAGAGATGAAACTCACTAAAACTTCTTTTTACAAATTCCAAACTTTAAACTTCTTATGGTGTAGTCACTTATAACTGCACCTTTTCTTATACTTAGTATATGCTCAACAGCATCTGCTATATCCATAGCAAAAAGTTTTTCATCATCTTTTTTACTTGTCTCAAACCTAAGTTCATCATAAAAATTACTTTCAGTCATATCGGGATTTATGTTTGTTACACTTAGGTTTGATCTGCGAGTTTCTTCAAAAAGGGAGTCTGTAAAAGCTTTTAATCCTGCTTTTGTAGCACTATAAACCCCTGCAAATTTACTAGCTCTTATCGCTTCTATGCTATTTATATTTATAAGATAACCGTCATTTTTTTTCAATTCTCTTAAAAGCATATTTGTTAAAAGCATCGGTGCAGTTAGATTTAAAGAAACCATATCTAGTATAGTTTTATGGCTTAACTCCTCATGTGGTTCAAACTTACCAAAACCAGCAGAGTTTATAAGTACCGATATATCTTTATCTTTTAGTTTTGTAGCTAAGTGTTCAATCTCTTTAGCATCTATAAGGTTACAAGATATTGCCTCAAAGTTTTTATGGTTAAAAAGTTCATTTGTCACACTTCTACTTACACCGATAACTTTAAAGTCTAACTCTAACAACCTCTTTACTATGGCAAAGCCTATCCCACTACTAGAGCCTGTTACTAATGCTACTCTTTGCATCTTATCACCCTTTTCATAATCTCGTCTATTTGGTTAAATATAAGTTTTTTAGCCATATCTTTAGTAACTGTTCTTGGCTCAAAATGGTCACTTACCACTTTAAATATAAAACTATTTTTTACATCTTTTGTAGCATCTATAAATCCTGAACTTTCCATATCTACTATGTCATACTTAGCATCTGTAGCTTCATAGTTTATACAAGTTATCTTCTCATACCTTGCATCTATAAGTTGCCCTATGGTGTAGTTTTGAGAAGCACCACAAATTCCGACATTTATAATCACATCGTTTTGGGAAAAAGTTTCTAAAACTTTGGTTGTAGTTTGCATCATTGCATCTGCACCCATACCACTTATAAATACTTCTATATGGTCATTTTTATAGTTTTTGAGTTTGTATTTATCGACAAAAGCTTGTGCTTCTGCTTTTAAAGCTACTATTATATAAATCATTTTAAGATTATATCAAAAAAAGTTAGCTATAATTTCATTGCTTCTTTAGACCTGTGCAATGGTATTTTAAGATACTGTGTCAGGGTAGGAATACAGCAGCACGACTTAACTTGTCATGTGCCGCAGGTATCTGGAGAGGCACTTTTTATAGATGTCACTTTCCATACTTTGGAAATCTATCCCCAAAGCATTCGCGATATGTACTTATAGGTAATTTATGTTCCTTTTCAGTATATACATCATACCAAGCATCATATGTTTTTGTTATTGTATCATCGATAAGTTCTAACACCTCTATCCTACTATAATCATCTAAATAATCATCAACATAACTACCTAGTCCATTTGGATTTGGCAACCTATTTTCTATACTTTCATACATATATTTAAAAAACTTACAAATATGCCATGCAAAATCAGAGTTAATCTCATCTTTGTAAGATAAAGCTATATTATCAATATGAAAAGAGGATAAATAAGAGAAATTTTGCCTATTCCACTCTTTTATCATCTGAATTAATCTACTTTTATATACAGATAAATTTCGCATCTGTTTTGTATGATTTTTGGGATTTGATGGTATCCAAATATCTTTATCTGTACTAGGGATATTATAATGTGAAAAATTCTCATCGATTAGAACTCTACTAGCAGGTATAATATTTACATGTGGTAATTCTTTAAACTTTAATTTAACAGCATGTGTATTTTTTCTAGTTATTTCAACTTTATAAGATTTTAAAACTTTTTTTATCTTTTCAAGTAGATCTAAAGGAGTTTTTTTTTTGATATATTTTGAATAATGCAGAACAATAATTAAATCAATATCTACATAATCTTTTATAGGTGTATATGAAACTAAAGAACCAACAGCAAATATCTCTAAAGCATTAAATTTTTTATATAGTAATTTAATAACTAAATTTGTTCTCTCTTCTATCATATTTGAATAATCACAAGAGATAGATATATTTTTTATAAATTCTTCAAAACTCTCTTGAACTGATAAAGCCATTAATAACCTTTTTTTCTATGCTTGTTATAATTGTATTATTTATAAATTAATATGACAAATTGACATAATATCTTAGTTTATAATTTTTTTCTTGTAGAATTATAACTAAGTAAGAAGGATTTAAATGATTATTTTAGGTATAGACCCTGGAACTAGAAATATGGGTTATGCTCTTTTATCTTTAGAAAAAGGTAAAATCTCTTTAGTTGAAGCTGGACTTATAAAGATAAAAGCAGAAGAGTTACAATTTCAAATACCACAAATGGTTGAAGCTTTTGAGGGTATATTTGCTAACCATAAGATAGATGAAGTTGCTATGGAAGATATATTTTATGCACATAATCCAGCTACAACTATAAAATTAGCACAATTTCGTGGAGCGATTATGCTAACTATACTTCAACAATTCGGTCAATTTAACGAATATACAGCCCTTCAGGTAAAAAGAGCACTTACGGGTAAAGCAAAAGCTGGTAAAGAACAAGTAGCATTTATGGTTAAAAACCTTTTAAATATAAAAAAAGAGATAAAACCACTAGATATTACAGATGCTATAGCTGTAGCTATCACTCATTCTCAAAGGGTAAGAAAGAAATCATAACAAAAACAAGATATTTAGTAAAAAAAGTTCACTAACTTCTATACTAAAACCATAAATATCACCAGTAAAACCACCATATCTTTTGTTAAAAAAGATACCAATTATGTATAAAATAGCTAATGAAGCTAAAACTAACCATATAGAGTTAAATAAAAAGCTAAAAAAAACTACATAACTAAATGCTATAAACACTTGAAATCTTTTTAGTTCATCTTTTGCCAAAGAGGCGATACCATTTTTACTTATATAAGGGTGCAGATATATTGCTAAAACAGCATTAAATCTTGATAACATTAAAACTACTGGTAAAAAATATATAAATTTTGCATCTAAAGTTAAAACAGATGCTATAGTAGATGCTTTTAAGATTAAAAACACAACACTAAAAATCATCCCCATCCCACCAGTGTTTGGGTCTTTCATAACTTCTAAAGACCTCTCTCTTGAAACAAAAAGACCATCTACAGTATCGCTAAACCCATCAAGATGTATAGCACCAGTTAGTAAAACTAAAATACTAAAGATAATAATACTAAGATGAGTTATAGGTAAAAGGGTTTGAAAAAGTAGAAATATACAAATTAAAATTAAACCAAGTAAAAAACCAACCAATGGATAAAACATAACAGCATAACCATTGATACCTTTATAAAAATCATGTACTTTAAAAAATGGTATGATACTTAGCATAGAAACAGCTAATGAAAAACCTTTAAAAATATTTTTCATTTTATTTTTGTACTTATTCCAGCTATAGTATGATATACCTCATCACATTCAGAAGCAATGAGTTGCGATAATTTTCCACTTATATCTACAAATTGTCTAGCTAGTTTATTGTCTGCTACTATGGAACTACTAACATCGTTGAAAACAAAAACTATGTCATTTTCAAGACTAAAAAGCTTCTTTAGTTCACTTTGCATATCTTGAATCGTATAGTTATGATAAAGCATATTATTTATCCACATACTTATACACTCCACTAAAACAGCATCTTTTTTTATACTTATCACATCATATAGTCTAAGAGGTTCTTCTAAAGTTATAAAGTCATTTTGCCTGTTTTGTTTATGTTCATCTATCTTAATTTGCATCTCTTTATCTATAAACTCTGTTGTTGCTAAGTAGATTGGTTTAGAATTTGACAACTCTAAAATATAATTTTGTGCATTTAAAGATTTTCCACTTTTAATACCACCAATAAATAATGTTTTCAATTTATAAGTTATCCACACTTTTTAAAATAGTTATAATCTCTTCCTCATCCATACCAACAAAATTACCTATAAGATTGGTAGGCATACCATTTCTATA
>CAZSWW010000078.1:0-6421 GCA_964611265.1 uncultured Sulfurimonas sp.
GCAAAAGAGGTTGTTGTATCTACTTTAGGAGTGCTATATTCAGTAGGTGCAGATGTAGATGAAGGAAATAACTCACTAATAGATGCTATAAGTAAAAACATACCATTTGCTTCTGCTGTTTCATTTATAGTTGTGATTATGATTTACTTGCCATGTTTAGCTGCATCTGTAGTTTTTACTCGTGAAGCTGGTGGGATAAAATACTTTTTTTATCTTTTAGCATTTACTTCGATAGTAGCTTATACAATGGCATTTTTAGCTTACAACATAGCACTATTTTTAGGGAGTTGATTTCCCTAAAAATCATCATCTCAGCTACTCTTTTATTTAAATTTTTTTAAGGGAAGTATATGTAGTTTCAGATAAGTAAGAGGGCTAAACTTGTTAGCCCTTTGGATGTTTAAGAATTATAAAGCTTTAGCCATTATTCTGTTTAGTCTTTCTATAAAACCAGCAGTATCATCTAACTCCATACCATCAAACAGTTTTGCTTGGTCAAGTAGCACACTTGCTGCATCGTTGATTAGGTTTACATCTGATGTATCTTTTAGTTTTTTAAGAAGTTCATGATTTGGGTTGATTTGTAAGATAGGTTTTGGTGCAGGTGCATCACTATCTTGTCCCATCTGTTTCATCATTTGTGCCATCATATAAGCTGGGTCTTCTTTGTCCTCTTTTAGCTTAACTGGAGAGTTTACAAGTTCAGTTGTAGTTTCAACCTCTTTTACATTTTCACCTAGTGCATCTTTAAACTGTTTGATTAGACCCTCATAAGTTTTAGCAGTTTCCTCTTCTACTTTTTTCTCCTCTTCACTCTCTTCAAACTTAGCATCAGCAACAGCTACAAGTTTGTAGTCTTTATACTCTGTAACCATTGGGAAGATGATAGTATCTACCTCTTCATTTAACACTAAAACATCGATGCCACGAGATTTAAATCTCTCTAGTGCAGGAGATGCTTTTAACATTGCTAATGAAGTTTTACCAGTGATGTAGTAAATCTCTTTTTTCTCTTCATCAACATTTTTGATGAACTCTTCTATCATAACTGGTTCGTTAGAGTTTATAGTGTTAAATTGCATTAACTCTAAAATCTTTTCACGGTTTCCATGGTCGCTATAAAGTCCTTCTTTTAGAACATTACCAAACTCTGCATAGAATTTATCGTAGTTTTCTTTGTCTTTTTTACTCATTTTTGCAAGTTCAGAAAGCACTTTTTTAACAGAAGCATTTTTGATTTTTGCCATAACTGCATTTGATTGTAAAATCTCACGAGATACATTTAGTGGTAAATCTTTAGAATCAATTACACCTCTTAAAAATCTTAAGTAAGTTGGCATAAACTCTTTTTCATCATCTGTAATGAAAACACGGTTGATGTAAAGTTTGATACCAGTTTGGTAATCAACTCTATACAGATCCATAGGAGCTTTTGATGGTATGTAAAAAAGTGTAGTGTACTCTATAGCACCCTCAGCTTTGTTGTGCATCCATTTTAATGGCTCTTCACTAGAGTGTGCGATAGAACTATAAAAATCTTTGTACTCTTCATCTGTTATATCTTTTTTAGCTAAAGTCCATAGTGCATTTGCACGATTGATTTGAACATTTTCTATCTCTGTTTTACTAGGTTCTGTTTCTTTCCCATCATCATCTGTTACAGCTGGGATATGTTTTTCTTTATCCATAAAGATTGGAAAAGGTATATGGTTTGAGTATTTTTTAACGATATTTTCAATGCGATACTCTTCTAAAAACTCATCTTCATCATCTTTTAGATGCATAACTATTTGAGTTCCATGACCATCCATAGTTGTATTTTCTATCTCAAAAGAGCCATCTCCTGCACTTGTCCATAAAAATGCTTGTTCTTCTCCTGCTTTTTTAGTAGTCACTTCAACTTTATCTGCTACCATAAAACAAGCATAAAAACCAACACCAAACTGACCGATAAGGTTAGAATCTTCTTTTTGGTCACCTGTAAGGTTTTCTAAAAATGCTTTAGTACCACTTTTTGCGATAGTACCTAAGTTATTCATCAGGTCTTCTTCGTTCATACCAATACCAGTATCTTTGATAGTTAAAGTTTTAGCCTCTTTGTTTGCAACTATATCGATACGAGGTGAAAATGTTACATCTTTATAAGCATCTTCTGTAAGAACTAACATATTTAGTTTATCTAATGCATCTGATGCATTTGACACTAACTCTCTTATAAAAATCTCTTTATTTGAGTAAAGAGAGTGAATCATTAAGTTTAATATTTGGTTTGCTTCTGTTTGAAATTGATGTTTTGCCATTTTTTAAGTCCTTTTTTTGTTTTTGAAATACTATCGAAAAAAAGTTAATGAAAATCAATTATATCAACTTTCTTTAGTGGATTAGACTAAACTTTCTTTAGTTTATACTTTACCTTAATTTTAGATATAATTGCATTTATGGAATACACTTTTATAGAGATGCAAGAAGATACACCAGAATTAAAATCTAAAAAATGTAAGTTTATAGCTTTTACAATAGAGATGCTTTTAACTTACTCCATATATATGGTAAGTATTTTATCTTGGATTTTGTATGATTATTTTATAGCTTTTTTTACACTTATCCTTAGCTTTATCATAGTAGGTATCATCCGTTCTAAAGTTAGAAATATCGCAATACCTTTTAAACAAAGAGAGTTTCAATATAGTGATAAAGATATATCAAAATTTTATACTTATAATGAAATCTGCTATAATCACAAAAATATTTTATAGGAAACAAATACTGATATGAAATTTTTATTTTTATTTATGTTTATCTTGAGTTTTTCTTTATTTGCAAATGATGATTTTGATATAGATGATGAACCATTTGATAGTTTTGCAGAGGAGTTTACAACTTCAACAAAACAAGATTTAGACCCACTAAAAAGTTATAATATCATTATGACTGAGTACAACGACTTTTTTTATACAACTATTTTGTTTCCAGTAGCAAAAAAGTATGCAAAAGTTATGCCAGAAAATGCACGGATTAGCATATCTAACTTTTTTTACAATTTAAACTACCCAGTTAGAGTTATAAACAATCTAGCCCAACTAAAGTTTAAAAATTCACTAGAAGAATCAGAGAGATTTATTATCAATTCTACTATAGGGATAGTGGGTTTATTTGATGTAGCAAAAGATAGATTTAAACTAAAAAAACATAATGAAGACTTTGGACAAACACTAGGGTTTTATGGTGTTGGTAGTGGATTTCATATAGTTTTACCATTTTTAGGGCCATCTAACCTTAGGGATTCTCTCTCTATACTTGTTGATTCTCAAGCTGATGTTGTCTACAAGTTACAAGATGCAGAGGTTGTAACTGCTAAAACTTTATATTATATAAATAAAACGACATTTAAAACAAAAGAGTATGAAAGTTTAAAGCATGATGCAGTAAACTTATACCCATACTTAAAAAATATCTATGAACAACATAGAGAAAGTGAGATTAACAAATGAAACTATTACTAATCATATCTATCTTTGTTTTATCTTTATTTGCAAACGATGCAGATAAACTAAAAGAGGTAGTTCAAACTAAGTCAGATATAGTTATATCTATATTAAAAGATGAAAACTTAACAAGAGATACAAAGTTTAAAAAGATAAATGATGCCGTTGACAGCCTATTTGACTATAAACTTATAGCAAAACTTAGTCTTGGAAAAAAAGGTTATAGACTACTAGATAAAGAGCAAAGAAAACTTTTTATAGAACTTTTTACAAAAGATATAAAAAACTTTTACTTTGATAAATCAGACCTTTTAAGTGATAAAAAGATAGTAGTAACAAAAGCTATAGAAAAAAAAGGAAGAATGGTTATTTTTTCTGAGATTATAGATAAAAAAGATACAAATGAACTTATATATAAGTTCTATAAAAACAAACAAAAAAAATGGTTAATCTACGATGTAGAGGTATCAGGTGTTAGCATCATCAAAAAGTACAAAGCACAGTTTCAAGAGATACTAGCACAAAATGATGTTAAAAAACTTTTTGAATACTTTAACAAATAGATGTATCTGAAATATCCAAAAAGTATATTATTTGTAGTTGTTATACTTTTAGCATTTTTATCTAGCAATATTTACAAAGTAGATATAGATGCTTCTAGTGAAACTTTGCTGCTAAAAAATGACAAAGATTTAGAGTTTACAAGAGAGGTAAACAAAATCTACGGTTCATCCGAGTATCTAGTTATAACTTACTCCCCATATAAAGATTTACTAGATGATGCCACACTCAAAGATATAGAACAAATCTCAACTGAACTTGAAAAGCTACCAACTGTTGATTCTGTTATATCTATACTAAATGTACCACTTTTACAAGACCCATCAAAATCTATAAAAGATATAGTAGAACATATACCAACTCTTCAAACAGATAAAGTAGATAAAACCTTGGTAAAAAAAGAGTTTCTAACAAGTGCTTTATACAAAAAACATCTAGTAAGTGAAGACTTTAAAACAACTGCTATACTTGTAAACCTAAAAAAAGATGCAACTTATAACAAGCTACTAACAAAAAGAAATGACCTACTTTTCAAACAACAAAACTCAACACTAACCTTAGACGAGCAAAAAGAACTCTCAGATATAAAAGTAACTTTTAAAAGCTACAGAGATAAAGTAAGAGAGATAACTCATCAAAATATACTAAACATAAGAGAGATTATAAAACAACATCAAAAAAATGCTGAACTATTTTTAGGTGGGGTAAATATGATAACAGATGATATGATAAGTTTTGTAAAATCTGATATTATGACTTATGGTCTTATCGTTATTTTACTTATCATCTTCATCATTTGGGTTATTTTAAAACGGTTTAGATTTGTTGTTATCTCTGTCACAATTCTACTTGCATCTGTTGTTGCTATGCTTGGTTTTGTGGGACTTGTTGGATGGGAAGTAACTGTTGTTTCATCTAACTTTATATCTCTACAGATGATTATAACTATGTCGCTTATAGTGCATCTTAGTGTTCACTATAACGAAGAGTTAAACCTAAATCCTAGCGATACACATGAAGAGATTATAAGAAAAACTATACAAGCTATGTTTAAACCATGTGTGTTTGTTATACTTACTACAATAGCTGGTTTTTCATCGCTTGTAGCTTCTGGCATCTTACCCGTTATAAACCTAGGTATGATGATGAGTGTTGGTGTTTCTATATCGCTTATACTTACATTTATACTTTTTCCAACTATGATGGTGTTGTTTAAAAAACCAAAACTTCAAAAAGTAAGTAAAACAGATTTTTCACTTACAAATAAACTTGCAAACTTTACACAACATTACCAAAAAACTATATTTTTAGTTAGTATCGTTGTACTACTTTTTAGCATAAGTGGTTCTAGCAAAATCATAGTTGAGAACTCTTTTATAGACTACTTTAAAAAAGATACAGAGATATATAAGGGTATGAAAGTTATAGATGAGCAACTAGGTGGAACTACACCTCTTGACATCATCATAAACTTAGAAAAACTTCCAACTGAGATGACTACAAATGATGTCAAAAATAGTAGTGATGAAGATGATGTGTTTGATGATTTTGAAGATGAATTTAACGATATAGAGAGTGAAGAGCAGTATTGGTTTACATCTCAAAAGATGCAAAAGATAGAGGAGATTCACGATTATTTGGACTCTTTGGATGCTGTTGGAAAGGTTTTGTCTTTTGCTACTACCATCAAAGTAACTAGAGATATTAACAATGGTAAAAACTTAGACAACCTAGAGTTTGCACTACTCTATAATGAACTACCAAACAGATACAAAGATATACTAATAACCCCATATCTAAACCTAAAAGAGAACCAGATTCGTTTTACTGTTCGTATAATAGACTCTAAAAAAGGTCTAAGAAGAGGTGAACTTTTATCTCGCATCCAAAAAGATATACATGAAAAGTTTAACATCAAAAAAGAAAACATCAGATTAGCAAATATGATGGTTATGTATAACAATATGTTAGAGTCTCTGTTTTCATCACAAATAAAAACTTTGTCTATAGTTCTTGCTATACTTTTTATAGTGTTTATGGTTATGTTCAAGTCTATAAAAGTAGCTATAATCGCATCTATAGCTAACATCATACCTGTTGGTGTTATATTTGGCTTTATGGGTTGGATGGGGATTCCACTCGATATGATGACCATAACCATAGCAGCTATAAGTTTAGGTATAGCTGTTGATGACACCATACACTACTTACATCGCTTTAAAGAGGAACTAAAAAAAGATGCTGATTATGTAAAAGCTATGTACAATACCCATACAAGTATAGGCAATGCAATGTACTATACGACTATGATTATAATGATAGGTTTTTCAGTTCTTACACTTTCAAACTTTTACCCAACCATCTACTTTGGACTT
>CAZSWW010000079.1:0-6411 GCA_964611265.1 uncultured Sulfurimonas sp.
CCTCTTTTATAGCACGAACAGCTGAAGCGATGATACCATGTTCACATAAAGCATCTGAACCAACTGAATCTTTAACATCAGGGATACCAAAAAGTATGATGCTATAAAGTCCAAGTTTTTTTAACTCTTCACACTCTTTTATAGCTACATCTATACTCATTTGAAAAACACCAGGCATAGAGGAAACCTCAGTTTTTATATTTTCACCATTTTTTATAAATAATGGGTATATAAAATCATCTACACTTACACTTGTTTCTCTTACTAATGCACGGAGATTTTTATTTAAACGAGTTCTTCTAAATCTTTGAAACATACTTAAATCCTGTATTTAAACTTTTTAGATATAATAATCTCAAATTTTAACATATTAAAGATTATAATGAATATAGAAATCTCACAAGAAGCAAATTTACCATCAAAATTTGGTAATTTTAAGATAAAATCGTTCAAAGAGGGTGAAAAAGAACACCTAGTTATTTATACTCAAAACCTAGAAGAAGTACCGACAGTTAGGATTCACTCTGAATGTTTAACAGGTGATGCACTTGGTAGTTTGAAATGTGATTGTGGTGAACAGTTACAATATGCACTAAAACTTATATCTGAGCAAAATGGTATGGTAATCTACTTAAAACAAGAGGGTCGTAACATAGGTTTACTTAACAAAGTAAATGCTTATGCCCTACAAGACAAAGGTTTAAATACAGTAGAAGCAAACCATCAACTAGGTTTTAAAGCAGATGAGCGAACCTATGAGATAGTAACATTTATACTAAATCATTTTGGTATAAAAAAGATAAATTTATTGACAAATAACCCTAAAAAGGTTGATTCCATCAGTGATATAGAGATTATTAAAAGAATACCTATCATTATGAAGTCAAATAAATACAATAAAGATTATTTAAATGTAAAAAAAGCTGAGATGGGGCATCTATTGTAAAAAGATAGAACTTATCAAAGTATAGAGATGATTAAAGGAGCAAATAATTTGCTCCTTATTTAGTATTAAAATTTAAAAATCATATTTGTATATATATATCTACCAGGTTCATTTAAAAGCATTACATCAGTAGTTGCCGTAGATGTTACAAGTGCTAAATCTTTTGAAGTATTACTAATCGCATAAGTTTTATCAAACAAGTTATTTACCCCTATTATAAAATCAAACTTTTTACTTACTGCATGTTTAACTTTTAGGTTTATAGATGTCCAGCTAGGTATCTCTTGCTCGCCATTATCTGCATCAAAGTTATTCCATTTATCACTATACTCTGCACTTATAGTAGCTAGGGAATCATTTGCATACTCATAGTTTAGTGCTATTTTTGCACGAAGAGGTGCTATATCTGCTAAATCTCTATCTGTTTGCCCTGCAAGTGGTTCATCTTTTCTACCAACTTTATAAGAGATACTCCCATCTATAAAAACCTCATCATTTGCATAATAAGTTGAAGTTATCTCACTACCATATATAGTAGCATCTATGTTTTTAAATCTATGGGCAGTATTAATATCTTGATAGTAGATAAAGTCACTAAGTTTTGAGTAAAACCCTTTTACTTTAAAATCTATACTATCTAAATGAAGTTCATAACCTAAATCTAGTTGTTGGTTTTTAGTTTTTTTCAAATCAGGAGTACCATATAAAACACCTGCCTTTTTAAAGTAAAGTTCACGACCATCAGGAACACGGTAAGCTTGACCAAAACCAACAAATATTTTGCTATCATCATCTAAGTTATAAGTTGTAAATATATTAGCACTAAGTGAATTATAATGGTTTGTATCACTAGAGTTTGAGGTTACATTTGTTTTATCATATCTTGCTCCAACTTTTACATCAAAAGCACCTACTGACTTTTTAACTGTTGAAAAAATAGCAAGATTTTTAGTAACTGCTTCATCTATGCTATCACCTAGATAAGCATCAGATACATTATTAAAATAATCCCCATTCCAAGTTCTTTTACTTCCATCAATCCCTGCTAAAATCTCATATGCATCTATCATAAAACTATTTTTTAGCTTAAGCCCTTGCATCGTTGTATCCATGTGGTTTGTTTTATTCATCATAGGATTAGTAGCTAAGTTTCTATACTCTGTACTCATAGGGTGATCAACTTTTGAGTAGTAGTATTGAAGATTTGCATCTGTATAAATATCTGATATATTTTTAACATCGTAAGCGATAGAGTAGATGTCAGAATCATCAAGTATAGCATCCATAGGTGTATTAGCATATAAAACATCATCACTTCTGTTAGCTGTATAACTTAGGCGAATCTCTTGGTCTTGTGCCACATTTACAAAAGCTTTTAACATAAGTGACTTTTTCTCATAAGCTTTCATATCTTCATATTGTGATTGGTATTGGTTTGCTACTGGTGCATTTTTCTTTGTTTGTTGAGCTAAAGTATCACCATTACCATCTTTGTATTGGTTTGAGTTTTCAAATGATGTACTAAGTACCATTTTTACTATATCGTTACCACCACTTACACTAAAACCAGCTTTTTTATAGCCCCATGAACCTAAGCCTAGTTCAACCTCACCTTGTGTTTTTTGCATCGGTTGTTTTGTCTTTATCTTTACCCCACCACTTAAAGTTCCAAAATTCTCAACATCATAAGGACCCTCAATAACCTCAATATCTTCTATCTGAGATGCAAGTACATGAGATACTGGGGGGTCCATCCTATTTGGACAAGCTCCACATATCTTTGTTCCATCTATATCTATGCTGATATTATCTCTTTTTTGCCCACGGATGTAGATGTCGTTGGCTATACCACTTCTACGGTTCATATCAACACTAGCTACATTCTTACTAATAGCATCTGAAAGGTCTGCTGATGTTTTAGCATTTTGTGCTACTTCTGTTATGTATGTTGATTCTACACTGATAGCATCTAGGATTATTTCATTTGCATTTAGTAAACTTAGAGTTATTAATGATAATGGAATTATTCTTTTCATAGGTTAACTTTCCCTTTTTTATTAATTATAAAATTATATTTAAGAATTGTTACAAAAGTGTTAAATTTAACTTGTTATAATTATTTCATGAAAAAAATAATAACTATACTACTAATCACTTTGATATTTACAGGTTGTGCAACAAATGACATCAATTCAGTTATAAGAGCAGCAACAAGTAAAAACCCATCATCTGCATTTGGCCTACTTGCTAAAAACAAGTCAATCTACTATGCTCAAAATCCAGATAGACTCTCAAAAGATATAAAATCTTTTAAAAACTTTTTAAATGGCATCTCAGGTGAGTGGGGTGAAGAAAATGTTGCCCTACCTAAACAAAAAGAGTATGTAAAATATATGCAAAACTATAAAAGTAGAGCTTTTGTGGACTTTGATACAGGTATAGTAAGAGTTGAAACACTAGATACAAACAACCCAAAAGGTAGTTTAAAAAATGCTATTGTTACAACACTACTTCTACCAGATGACCCACGAGGTGCTGATCTGTACAGTGCAAAAAAAGTAAAACTAGGCTCAACCCCTTACCTTTTAGGTGAAGTAAAAGATGACCAAAACAAAGATATTCGCTATAACTGGAGAGCTAGTAGATATGCAGATATACTTATAAAAAACTCTTACAAAACTAAAAGCATCAAAAGTTCAAACGGTTATAAAAAAGTGGCATTTGTAGAGATACCTATGGTGAAAGACCATGCAGATATACGGGTAGCAAAGTATAAACCTTTAGTGGAAAAATATGCTAAAAGATATGGTGTAAGTAAAAACCTTATATATGCTATCATAAGAACAGAGAGCAACTTTAACCAATTTGCAGTAAGTCATTCAGGTGCTTTTGGACTTATGCAAATCATACCAACAACAGCAGGAAGAGATGCTTATCAGTATGTTCATGGGAGAAAAGGTACACCAACTAAATCGTATCTTTTCAATGCAGAAAACAACATAAGATTTGGAACAGCCTATCTAAGTATACTAGACAAAAGATACCTAAAAGGCATCTATAACCCTATATCGAGAGAGTATTGTGTTATCTGCTCATACAATACTGGAAGTGGAAATGTACTAAAAGCTTTTAGTAGCAACAGAACAAAAGCAAAACAGATTATAAACTCTAAGAATCCATCTCAAGTTTATAACTCTCTTCGCACAAACCTAAAGTATGATGAGCCAAAAAGATACCTAAAAAAAGTGGTAAATTATAAAAAGGATTTTATCAGACTATGAGTAAAACAGAAAAAATCAAAAGAACAATTTTAATAGCCATAGGTTTTGGACTTTCAACCTACCTCATCATAAATGGTATGGCTATGCTAGATTAATATTTAAGCCCATAAGATTTAAGTGCTTTGTTTATATGCTTAATCTGAGTATTTTTATCTCTACACCAAGATGGTGCTAAAAGTGAATCATCATCTATACCAGCTGTTACCCTTTGAACTGAGATATTTTTTGGTTTCATTAGGATTGATTTTACAAAAACATCAAGATAATCTTCTTCATTTATAGGTGTAAATTCACCTCTGTTAAACTGGTTTGCTAAAGCTGTTTTTTTAACAACATAAAGTGGGTGGTATTTTACAGAGTCGATGCCCCATTCATAAGCTTGTTTAGAAGTCTCTAACATCATCTCTTTTGTCTCATCAGGAAGACCAAATATCAGATGCCCACAAACATTAAGACCAAGTTTCTTAGACTTTAGTATCCACTCTTTTACATTCGCAGAACTATGTCCACGGTTGATTTTGTCTAGTGTTTCATCATAAACAGACTGGATGCCAAACTCTATCCATATCTCTTTATCTTTGTTTAACTTAGCCATATACTCTAAAGTTTCATCTGTTATGCTATCAGACCTAGTACCGATGCTAAGACCAACTACATTTTCAAATGTTAAGGCTTTATCGTAAAGTGCTTTTAGAGTATCAAAAGGTGCATAAGTATTTGTAAATGATTGAAAGTAAACTAAAAACTTTTTAGCACCATATTCATTTGCTTGTCTTTTTGAGATGGCTGAGAATTGTTGTTCCAACTGTAGTAGTTGTTTTTCTAAAAATGGGTTCTCTTTTGAGTCAAGATTTAGATGAAATCCTTTTAAGTCTTTTACCTCTTCAGTAGATGCAGAAAAAGAGTCATTTTCACAAAAGGTACAACCACCTTTTGCTACAGTTCCATCTATGTTTGGGCAGGTAAATCCTGATATATTTATACCAACTTTATAAACTTTGCAACCAAACTTATCTTTTAAGTAGTTACCGTAAGTAAATATTTGCTTTTGCATTAAACTATGTACTTACCTGTAAAACAAGCAGTGCAGTATTTTTCTTCTTTTTTATCTGCTTTTACACTTCTCAAAAGTGCATTTTCATCTATGTAAGCTAAAGAATCGGCTTGTATGTATTTACAAATCTCATCTTGACTCATTTGCGATGCTATTAGGTGTTCTTTATCTGGTGTATCTACCCCATAGTAACATGGGTCAGTTGTTGGTGGAGATGAGATTCTCATATGAACTTCACTTGCTCCTGCTTCTTTTAGCATCTTCACAATTCTAAGTGAAGTAGTTCCACGAACGATGCTATCATCTACAACGATAACTTTTTTACCTTTGATTATCTCAACCATAGGTGAGAGTTTCATTTTTACTTTTAGGTTTCGCATCTCTTGTGTTGGTTCTATAAATGTACGACCAACATAGTGGTTTCTCATAATCCCCATCTCATAAGGGATGCCACTCTCTTGAGCATACCCTATAGCTGCTGGAACTCCACCATCTGGAACAGGTATAACTATATCAGCTTCAACAGGTTTTACTCTTGCTAACTCTTTACCCATCTCTTTTCTAGTTTTATAAACACTTTGACCAAAAACACTAGAATCAGGTCTTGCAAAATATACATACTCAAATATACAATGTTTAGGAGTTGGTTCTAAAACTTTGATGCTTTTAGGCTCTTTATCTTTTTCAAATATAAGAAGTTCCCCTGGTTCAACATCACGGATAAATGTAGCACCAACAAGGTCAAAAGCACAAGTCTCAGATGCAACTATATAGCCACCATTTGGTAAACGACCAAGACTTAAAGGTCTAAAACCATGTCTATCTCTCATAGCAAACATCTTAGTTCTACTTAAAAATACAAGTGAAAAAGCACCCTCTATCTTTGTAACAGCATCTATAATTCTGTCTAAAAGTTTATCTTTTTCACTTTTTGCGATAAGGTGTATAAGATTTTCAGTATCCATAAATGTTTGAAAAATCGCACCTCTTTTGATAAGCTTATTTCTAATCTCATCAGCATTAGTTAAATTACCATTATGAACAATAGCCATCTCACCTAAATCGTATCTAGCAAATACTGGTTGTGCATCTAGTATAGAATCATCACCAGCAGTAGAATAACGAGTATG
>CAZSWW010000080.1:0-3300 GCA_964611265.1 uncultured Sulfurimonas sp.
ACCTTTTTTTATACCTTTTTGCATCCCCTCAAACTCTGCTTTTTCTTTTGCAAACTCCATTACTGCATAGTTATCCCACTTAGCTTTTAAGTCTTGTTGGTAAGCAAACTGTTCATCACTATCTAGTGCTAAAAATTCAGCTACATCAAAAGCCTCTTTAAATATATCATCATTTTGTAAGATTTTTGGTACAGAAGTAACATCATTTAGATTTTTTAAGTAGTATAACCACTTATCTAAATGTGAAGACAACTCTTGTTCTGTTTTTCTAAACTTTGGCATCTCTAAGTAAATATATGTTAGCTTATCATAAAATATATCTTTTGTATCTTCATCACATAGCTTAACTTTTGTAAGATATTTTGAATATCTATCATCCTCTTTACTTTTGTTATACCTTAAATCTATATCCATACTAAAATCTAATATACCTATAAAATATATCTTTGTCAGTTGATAGTTCCAAGCACCTTTTTTAGCCTGTTCTTGTATAGGAAAAGTTGTATAGTATATACTTCTATCTTTAAAATATTTTTGTTCACTTTTTTGAAGTTCAACTATAAACTTGTTATCTTTTGTATCGGTACAATATACATCAAATATAGCTTTTCTATCATAAATTTTTAGTCCTAATTTTTCTAAACTTCTATATTCAATATCTACTATTTTATCTTTTAATTCCAAAATATCATTTAGAAAACTGATAAGAAGTTTTTTATTTTTCTCTGTTCCAAAAATATGTTTAAATCCAAAATCTGTAAATGGGTCTATATATTTATCTTTTATAGATATACACATCTTTTTTCCTTTCTAATTTACAGCAACAACACAATTGCGACCACTATTTTTAGCCGAATACAACATATTGTCTACTCTTTTTACAATTGTATCAAATTTATCAACACCTCTATAACCAACAACACCGAAACTACATGTTAATGTTTCAACATCATTAAACTTATGCTCATCAATAATTTTTCTTAACTTATTAGCAAATCTTTCTGCATTAACAATATCAGAATTTACAATTATCATAAACTCTTCGCCACCCCATCTAGCAAATATATCTTCTTCTCTAATATGTTTAGTTACAAGTTTTGTAAGTTCTATAAGGATATTATCACCTACATCATGTCCATAATTATCATTTACCTCTTTAAAATGATCTATGTCAAACATTATCAAAGAAAATTCCCGTTTTTGATGTAGTTTTTTGTTAAGATAATGATCAAACCTATCTCTTGAATATATATTTGTTAAACTATCATAGTAAGCTTTACCTTCTAGTTCTTTTTGTTTTTGGAGTTCATCGGTAATATCATAAAAAACCACTATAAAATCATTTGACTTAGAGAAACCATTTATTATAATTTTTATATATCTTTTGTTAGAATCTTTATCTTTTAAAACAACTATATGATCTTTATCTGGATACCTATGGATATATTCTATCCAGCTTATACCATCTATCGTTTTTTGTAAATAACCATCTTCTTTTAAAAAATAATCGCATACACATCTGTTACCAAGCTCATAAAAGTCATAGATACTTTTTACATCAAAAAAGTCTAAAAAGGCTTGATTTGCATCTTTTATTATTTTTCCATCTGTTACGATCAACATATCTTTTTGAGTATCAATAATATTTCGTACATATCTTTTGTACTCTACCTCTTTATAAATAAAAAATATAATAGTTAAACCAAACAATACAGCAAAAATAGCTTCTTCTATAAATGTTCTAAAGATTTTACTAGATATATTGTCTTCAACAACTGTCAATAAAAAACCTATATGTTTACCATTGATATCATCTATAGGTGTATTTATAGCCATATAGTCTTTATCTTTATGACTAAACTTTATAAAACTCGCTTTATCATAGGAGATTTTTTTTACAAAATCTTTTCTATGTATAACTTTTTTAAATCTTTGAGACAGATCAGCATTCATCTTTGTTTTGAGAGTATAAAACTCGTGATTGCCTAGTTTTATCTCAACATAGTTATCTTTAGTTTTTTGGTCACTAGAGATTTCATCTATATATTTTTTATATATAAACAACACATTTTTTATACCAAAAAGTTTTTGCATCTCTTTATCTATAGCTTCAAATTTTATACCAAACTCATAACTACCAACAAATTCACCATCATAAAAAAGTGGATATTGAAACCTATAAGATGTGGCATAAAGACCTATTTCAAAACCACTACTTGCTAGCATAGTATCTTTAATAATTTTTAATGATTTTCTTTTTTGTATGATTGGGTCATCATACTTATCTAAGTGATGAAACCTTAAAAGTGAATTTCCGTATTTGTCAAATATATGAAAAGTATCTAAACTTGCTAACTTTCTATCATTATATATAGAGGTAAACTCTTTTCTTAACTTGTATCTTATTTTATCACGAACATCCACAGAAGCTCCATTAGCATCTTTAACAATAAAAGCCAACTTAGTTTCGTACTGATCATGGTATGAATCATTTAGTAGTTGCAATGAATTTACAGCACCACTAAAACTTCTCTGCACTGAAGTTTCTAAGTTATGTGCATATACAGATAACTTTGTATTATACTGCGATAATAAATAATATATAACAATAAAAAAATACAACATAAAAGTTAAAATATATTTATACATAACCTTATTTTAACATATAAACCTTTATAATAGCTATATGAAAAACTTAATATTAATGATACTATTTACCACTTCACTTTTATCTGAAACTCTCTCTTTTGGTGCTATTTCAACTATAGATAAGTCTGTTATGGAAAAAAAACTTACCCCACTTATGAGTTATATATCTAAAGTTATTTCAAAAGATTTACATTTTGAAACAGGCTTTGACTATTCTGATACTATAGAACAATTTAAAAATGGTCATTATGACTTAGGTTTTATTGGTCCATCACCATTTATAATAGCATCTCAAAATACAAAAAATAAACTACAAATCATAGTTGGACTAAACAACAAATGTGATGGAAATTTTCATAGTGTTATAGTTGTTAGAAAAGATTCAGATATAAAAACACTTGATGATTTAGATGGTAAATCATTTGCATTTGGTTCACCAAAATCAACCCTATCTTTTTTTATGCCTATGAATCTATTGCAAAAAAATCATATAGATAAAAAATTATCTCATTATGATTTTTTAGGTAAACATGACAAAGTAGCTAAGTATGTCATTATGGGTAGATACGATGCAGGTGGGATTAAAGCTTCAGTAGCAAAAAAATATTCAAAATACTTAAAAGTTATAAAAAAGACTATCCATGTTCCTGA
>CAZSWW010000080.1:3400-6369 GCA_964611265.1 uncultured Sulfurimonas sp.
CTTTGGCATCTCTTTTAAACAACTATAAGAGTAAGATGAACGGATGTCATTTTTGGCTAAAAAATCTTTTGCAGGTATAACTAAGTCTGCTATTTGACTTGTTTCATTTTCATACAGTCCAAAATAGATTTTATTTTTTACTTTTTTTAGTGACTCTTCTACCCTTATAGAATCTGGCATCTGAGATAAAGGGTTTGCACCTTGGATGAAAACTGTCTCAAAATCTTCAAACTTAGTATCTACCTTTGAAACTCTTTTTGCTTTAGTGTTAAACGGTGAAGTTATACCATCTTTTGAATCTCCAAGATATGCAACTCCACACCCCTCTTTTCCAAAAAGACCAAGATTAACAGCAAATGCATCTATAGCCCTTATGATGTCAGCTCCATCACGGTACTTTTGAACACCTACACCACAAACTATAGCTACTTTTTTGTTTTGTATTAGGGCTAGTAAATCACCTATATCACCAAGGGTTACATCTATCTTATCTAATGTTTTTTTTATCCGTATAGTTTGTGTTAGTTCATAAAAATTTTCATATTCATCTGCATACTTTTCTAAAAACTCTATATCACAACCACCCTCTATATGTAAAAAACGGCTAAGAAGCATAGCTAAGTAAAAATCACCTCTAGGTTTTATCTGTATATGTAAGTCAGCAGTTTTTGCTATCTTAGTTTTTATAGGGTCGATAACTATGATGGTTTTGCCTTTTAATATTGGTAAAATATGGCTGTTAGTGGTATGTGGATTTCTTCCCCAAAATATAATTACTTCTGATTTTTCTATCTCAGATATTGGCATATTTATATTTGAACCACGACCTTCTAATATACCAGCTTCACCTGCTCCATCACATAAACTACCATCTGTTAAAGTGCTTCCAAAAGATGCAAAAAAATGCTCAGTTACCTCTTGCATCAAACCAAAATTTCCACTACCCCTATAGCAAAGTGTATCTTTCGATGATGACAAAATCTCTTTTAATTTTAAAAGTGCATCACCCATAGTTATCTCTTTACCTTTATAAGTTGGATTAAGTATCTGTTGATATTTATCATAGTGGTTTAAGTGTGGACATAAGTCACCACTTATCTTTTCATCTTTAAAAGTTACATCACAAGCATCATAACAATCTAACGGACAAGCTGTTTTCATTTTAACTCCACTTTTACAAGATTTGAAAATACTTTAGGAGGATTAACTATGATCTCCGCTTTGTACTTTGATATATTTTTAGAATCAGCAATTTTAAGTAATCTTGTTATCTTATAATTAGTCTTCTTATCATCTAAATATATAACTTTTTGTTTAGCATTTTCAACATCTGCTTTATCAAGATATATAGTTAATTTTGCTTTTGATATATCTGCTATTTGTGCCAATGGTGTTGATTTAGCTACAACTTTACCAGCTTTTACTAACAAAGCATATAGTATATAACCATCTGCAACTAGATTTTTATCTTTTATAGTTCTCTTTAATTGGGCATATTTTAAGTTCAAATCTGTAATTTGAACTTTTAAGTTAAGTATCTCTTTTTTAGTATTTAAAACAAAATTTTCACTGTTTATAAGGTCATAAAATTCTCTATCTTTTTCTATAGTTGATTTTATTTTTAATAATTTTATTTTCTCATAATTTTCTTTTTTTCTTTGTAAACTTTCTTCTAAATTTTTCAATACTTTTTGGTTAGTTAAAATCACATCATTTAGATAAGATATTTTATCTTTTAATAACGATAATTCTTTTTTATCTAGTTCTGCATCAATCTTAATATATGCTTTTTTAGATAACTTTCGACCTACTAAATTTTCATTAGCTTCTAAAACTAATCCTGAGACATTTGAGTTTATATCTAAAAGTTCTATCGGTTGTAATTTAGAATAATAAACCTCTCCAAATATTAATGTTGTAAATAGTGATACAATAATTATAAATTTCAACTCTACACCCTTTTTTTTGTAAGATTTTAACACAATTTTCATTTTATTTTGATATTATTAAAAAAAGCAATTAAAAAGGGTATATATGTCTGTACTAGACAATGTAGATGCAGCTACCAATCTCGCAAAAAACAATGAACTTCAGCTTTTAGTTTTTAAGGCAAGTGAAAGTTCAGAATCAGCATTTTATGCAATAAATGTATTTAAGACTAGAGAAGTTGTTGAGTCTAAGAACCATTATATGACTCAGATTCCATCATCTCATCCGTTACTAGAAGGTACTATTATTCTTCGTAATGTACAAATACCGATACTAAATCTGCCATCATGGCTGGGAATAACTTTAACAAAAGAAGAGATAAAAAGATCAAATATTCTTATATGTGATTTCAATGGTATAATAATAGGTCTTAGAATGATGTCGGCTTATAGAGTTCTAAAAAAGAACTGGAATGATATGCACTCTCCAGATAGTTATAGACTAAAAGATGATGGTGTAGTTATCAATGACACAAGATTAGAAGATGGTAGTCTTTGTCTAGTTTTAGACTATGAAAAATTATTGGCAGATACAATACCACAAGCTATGGTAGATACTAGCGAACCAAAAGATTTAAAAGCAGATCAAATTCCAGATATATTAAAAAATGGAACTGTACTAATAGCTGAAGATTCTAAAACTGCTCAAAGACACTTAACTCAAATATTTAAAAATGCAAATATTGATATGAAACTTTTTCCAAATGGTAAGTTGCTTGTTGACTATATAAAATCTTTAGGGGAAAATGCTTCTAATATCCCAGCAGTTATCACAGATATTGAGATGCCAGAGATGTCAGGATTTACAGTATTGCAAAAACTAAGAGAACATAAATATACTCAAGATTTACCAGTCATTGTAAATAGTTCTATGAGTGGTGATAACAACAAAAGAGAAGCATTAAAACTTGGTGCTACTGATTTTATAGATAAGACTAAAAGTCATGGTGTTATTGAGATGATTATAAAATGTATAAATGA
>CAZSWW010000081.1:0-6340 GCA_964611265.1 uncultured Sulfurimonas sp.
TATTGCATAATTTGGGTTTGACATTTTATCTAAATATCTCTTTTTTTTATAGTCTTGAAAAAATATTCACTTAACTTTTGTATAATATTATAAGTAAGAGAGCATAAATAATTTCACAACCAATGAAACAAGAGGCTATAAGATATGAGACGAAAAATGCAAATATTGGAGATACAAAATATTTTACAACAAAATTCAAAAGACTTAACAAAAGAGTTTAAAAGAATCTTTCATGGTAGAGGTGGACTTTATGATGGGTTTAAACATCTAACAGTTGATAGCATCGATACTGTTTTGAGTGTAGCACTTTACTTTTGTGAAGAGAATGAAGATGAACTTTTAGAGATGTTACAAAAGTTTGTAAAAACAACAAATCATAAAACACTTATAGTCCAAAGAAGATACCTAAAAGGTAGCCCAAGTGAGATTTTAGTTGGTGAACTACCTGATGAAGTTATAGCTTATGAAAATGGTATGAAGTTTAAACTAAATCTACTCTCAAACAAAAACAATGGTTATTTTCCAGATATGAAAAATGGTAGAACATTTATAAAAGAAAATGCAAAAGATAAAAATGTTTTAAACCTTTTCTCATACACTTGTGCTTTTAGCATCTCAGCTAAGATGGGTGGAGCAAAAAGTATCTCAAACATAGATATGAGTAAAGGTGCATTAAGTACAGGTCGTAAAAACCACTACCTCAATGAGTTAGATACAAAAGGCATCTCTTTTGCACCATATAACATACTAAAGTCATTCTCTCGCATCAAGAAAAAAGGACCTTATGGTCTCATCATCATAGACCCACCAACTTTTCAAAAAGGTAGTTTTGAAGCTACAAAAGATTACCGTAAACTTATCATGAAATTACCACAGATAGCATCTGAGGATTGTGTACTTTTAGCTTGTTTAAACTCACCAGACTTAGATGAAGATTTTATAAAAAACCTTATAACGGAGTTAGCTCCAAGTTTTAAGTTTTCACATAGATTAACAAATGTAGCAGAATTTGCTTCAGAAGATGAAACTAGGTCTTTAAAAAATCTAGTTTTTAAAAGAGATTTATCTTCATAAAATTATCTCTAAACATAGTATGTAGGTAAGTCCCTAAAACTTTTTCACCCTTCCAACTTCCAACTTTTCCATTACCATTTTTGGTTTTGGAGAGTTTGTTAAAACCTCTATCATCATTAACTGCTTTTGTGTAGTGAAAACTATGACCTTTTAAACCTTTTTCATCATAATAATAACCAAGTCTATTAAACCTACTATCTAATGTAAAATCAACATCTAAGATGCCACTCATCTTTTTATCATCTACACTATTACCAAGATATAAAAGCCCTGCACACTCTGCATATATAGTTTTAGATTTTGAATGTTTTATCAATGATTTTTCAAATTTGGTAGAATTTTGTACCCTTTTATATGACTCTTTAGTTTCCACATAACCACCACATATATAAACAACATCTACATCTTTTGGAATTTTTTCATCTTTAGTAGAATCCACGATAACAACATCTCTAAAAGTTTTTTCTAAAAATTTTAGATTATCATAGTATAAAAAAGAGAAGTTTTTATCGTTTACTATGGCTAGTTTTTTATCTAGCTTTTTTATATTTTTAAATGGATAAAATTTATTTTTTTTACTTTTTGTTTTTGACAACTCTTTTAATCTTTTTATATCTATATGTTGTAAAACATCTTTACTTATAGTTTCTATCTTATCCATATCATTCAAGTCAAGACCTAGATGTGTATCTTTTAAACTAGATATATTTTTTTGTATCCAACCTAACACAACTATATTTGGGTGGTCTTTATTAATGATGGACTTTATAAGTTCAAAGTGCATAACTGATGATACTTTGTTTAAAACAATAGCTTTTATAGTGTTGTCATCTTTGTAAGTTAAAAGCCCTTTTAAAACAGCACTTATAGTTATGTAACTTCCACTTGCATCTAGTAAAAGGATAGTTGGAACTTTTAAAAGTTTAGAGATGCTGTATGCACTGCATCCTTTGTTGTCACCATCATAAAACCCCATAACTCCTTCTAAGATAGAAACTTTTTTATCACTATACTCACGATATAACCATTTAACTTGTCTTTCATCCATTATAAAACTATCGAGATTTACACTATCTGTTTTACAAACTTTTTTATGAAATTGAGGGTCTATATAATCTGGCCCTATTTTAAAAGGTCTAACTGATTTTTTAAAATGGTAAAGCAAAGCTGTAGTTAGTATAGTTTTACCTTGGTTTGATGCTGATGCTGATATACAAAAATTTAACATCTAGGGATTATATACCATTTTAAAAACTTGACCAGAGTGAACTGCTGTTATCTCACCATCTATATCTATGTGCATAGCAAAGTTATCTACACTTCCATTGTTTATAGCAAATGTTGATTTTACTTTTGTTTTTATAGGGATAATTTGGTAATCATTTATAGTTGAGATAAGTAAAGAATCATCATTAGGAAGATATATCATATCTGGAACTGTTATAGCTTCATTGTCTAAAGGGGCATTATAAAACTCACTAAACTCTGTTGTTTGTATATTTAACTTATAGATTTTGTTTGCTTTTCTCTCTAAAATATATGTATTTCCTGATGTATCACTTGCTACTACTGGAAGGTTATTATTAACTGTAACATCATTTAAAGTAAATATTTTTGAAGCTGTGTTTGGTGCACTTAGAGGTACACTCCAAATCTCTACTGAGGTATTGTCCACATTATGTACTGAGATGATAGCATCATTTAAAACATCATAACTTAGATGAACTACACCTTTAGAGATATAGTCTGCAAAAAGATTCGCTGTTAAAGATGTTTCATCTATTTTTAAAATCTTGCCATCTGTTGTTCCAACATAGGTGTTGCCTTTATTATCTGTAACTAAATGTCCACACCCTACATCTAAATCTATATATTTTGAGTAACCTGTAAAGTCTAGTTTTTCGATGCTCCTATTATTGTTGCAAGTAAGGATTTTACCTGAGTTTGTTTTAGCTACTGTAAAAGCATTGAGTTTATCTGTTAGATTAGATGATGTTAATGTTTTTGTATTGTAAGCAACTATATTTGCTTCTGCACCTGAACTTATAAGAAAAGAGTTATGCTCTTTTGAGTATACTATATCTCCTGCTCCACTTGCAGAATCAACTATGGAGTTGAATTGTCCATTTTCATACTTATGAAGTCCATCAGCTGCTGGCACACAAAATAGTTCCCCATTATCATCAAAACCTAGTGTTATAGGCTCATAAGTACCAGGTATCCCTAAATTACTAGCTATCGTAGTCACCTCTTTTGTTTTTAAATCTACCTCATTAACAGTACCATCAAATGAACTTGTGTAGTATAATTTACTCTCATCATTATTTAAAACTATGCTTGAACATATATTTACATTTGGAACTATAGTTTCAAGTTTATTCCCATTTTTATCATAATGATTTACACCAAAACCATTAGCCCCTGAACAAGTATAAAAAGAATCATCGGATGCTACACTTAGTTTATTTCCTATCACTCCAAATAGTTTTAATCTACTCTTATTTCCTTTTAAGTCCAAAGAATAAAGTGATGTTAAAGATGTTGTAAAGATAAAACGGTTTTGATTTTTTTGGTAAGCTAAACCAAGTATAGAACTATCTGTTTTTAGAAATAGTTCTAGTTGGTTATCAACTAATTTAGCTATAGTTGAACCCTCATTTGTAGATGAATAAACATAGATACTATCTTCATCATCTTTTACTATCCCAATAGGGTAAAGTATATCAGAAGAAAATATATTTTCTTGATGATAATTAGTGTTTAAATCTTTTAATGCATCTGTAGAAGCATATAGTTTTGTTAATGCTTTAGCAGATGTTACAGAGGATGTTTCACTTGTTATGTTTTGCATCACCTCTTGTGCTTTTGTAGTATCTTCTAGATTTTGATTTAAAAAGTAGAGTCCAACTTCATTTTTGTTCTCTAGTATAACTATATCATCATCTTTAGCTCCATTTATAACAGCTTGAATAAAACTATTTTTAGTAAATGAACCACTATCTAACTCATTTTCCCAATAATCCCACCCTTTAGCATCAGGTTCTCGGTTAAATAGGTTTTGATAAACTGCTTCTATAAAATCTCTAGTATCTACATTAGCAGGATAGAGTTTTTGTGTTTCAGGTTGGTCAAAAAAACTCTTTGCAATACCAGAAAGAGTAAGTCCAGAATCATTTATCCAATAATCTAGTCCACCTTTATCAGGCGCACGGTTAAATGTTGCAACATAAAGTTTTGACACTTCCTCTTGTGTTGGTGCTTTTTCACTTGCATTTAGTATAGTAAAGACAAGAGAGATAAATAGTATTTTTATGAAACTCATAATATATCCTTTTTATAGAGAATTACTTTTTATACAACGGATATGGTCACCTTCTGCTTTTCTTACCGTTGGAAAGATTGAAGCATAGTTTATGTATAGATCAAGTTGTTGAACATTGTTATTTTCATCAACTGTTGTTGTCCAGTAATATCCATGTTCATTTATACCAACAACTTCTCCAGTGCTATCTGTACGAAAACCACTATTTGTAAGTTTTAGTTTATCAAAGGCATCATTTGAACTAGATAGATTTTCAGCACTAAACTCTTCCATTGTAGGGACTTTATATCCTGATGGGCAAGGGTTGTAGTTTGTACTTCTTAGGCTACCATCTTCATCTGCTGTTGTCCAGTCATAAGAACCTATGATAAATTCAGAACTATTTGGAGTTAGAGATGATGCTTGTGTAGAAGTTGTTTGGCTATCTTTTTTCTCATGACCATCACTATCTCTTCCCCATTGATAATAATCCCCATAACATTGTGTATCTTCTAGTGACTGACAAACCTGAGTTGCGCCTAGGTTTCTATCTAACCAAACTCTGTTTGTTGTTGGAGATACTATAGTTTTATATGTTAGATTGTTAAATGTTATAGTTTCTTCTTGTATCGCTGTATCTGTAGTATTTTCTTGCATATAATTTTCTATAGATATATCTAAGATATCAAATTGTCTCTCATAGCTTTTGAAAAAAGCTACAACCTCTTTACCCTCCGTATATACTAAAGGTTCTTCATATATTTTTTTAGAGTTAAAGTATAGTGTAACTATCTCACCATCCCATCTTATTTCAAAGTTACCACTAAGATAAGAGTTTTTAAAGTATAAAGGTATAAGCTCCTCAGATGCATTTATATAACCTTTTGAGTTTATATATAAGTCTAATGCTGTTGAATTTTCCCATCTTGATACAAATTCAACTAGTTTATCACCCAATGGTGGTTGATCTGGTGTATCATCTTTGTAAGCTAATCCTATCTCATTGTAGCCTAAATCACTTTGAGATATAGTACCAGAAAATTTAAAAGATATAGGTGGTGTAAAACTCTCTTTAGATACGATAACATCATAATCATACTGAGTAGAACCATCTGCTAAAAAATTCCAATAATTTTTATCAGCATCAACATCATCATAATCTAACCCTATATTGTCCCCAATAGTAAGTGTTGAACTGTTATCTATATAAGAAGTACCATATATATCCCATTGTGTAAGATTCATAAGATATGATGTCTGTGTTAGTGAATATGCTATTATATTGTTTAGTGTTTTTGTAACACTTGTATAGTCTGAACTTACATCAGACATAATGTTTTTAGCTTCATCTATATCGGTTATATTTTGATCTGCAAAGTATAAACCAACTTCAGTTTTGTTATCTAGGGTTGTTTTATCTAACCCAAATTCTTGTGTATCTTGAGCCCCATTTATAACAGTTTGTATAAATATATCTCTACTATAGTTACCATTGTCTAATTCATTTTGCCAGTATTGTAAACCACCAACATCAGGGTCTCTGTTAAATAGGTTCTGATAAACAGCTTTAACAAACTCTTCATTTGATACATTTGATGGGTACAATAGTTTAGTCTCAGGTTGATCAAAAAAACTTTGAGCTATATGAGATAGTGTAAGTCCTGATTCTGATACCCAATAATCCAGACCAGAACTCTCTGGAGCTCTATTGAAAGTAGCTACATAAAGTTTTGCTATTTCCTCTTTTGTTGGTGTATCTTGAGATGCCACTAAGATAGTGTTGATAAATACAACCAACAACAATATACTTTTTATAAATGTTTTCATAGTTTATGTCCTTATAATGCGATATAAGACCATTTTAACTAAGTATTTCAAATAATAAAATTAAAAAAAATTAATTTTGTTATTTTATCTTACCATCCATATCATATTTACTCAAATACCCTCTAGGTGTTAAAACTT
>CAZSWW010000082.1:0-6223 GCA_964611265.1 uncultured Sulfurimonas sp.
ATAAATTTATTACCAACAAATATAAGATACAATTTCATATTTTACAATCCTCTAATAATTTCTTTAAAAAGTATTATATCAGATTTAACTATTTTTAAACACATTAAGGATACAATGCAAAGATTTTATAAACCACTTACTGACTAGGATTTTAAACAAATGGACTACAAAGAAACACTACTTTTACCAACTACAAACTTTGCTATGAGAGGCAATCTTATAAACAATGAACCAAAAAGATATGCATCATGGGATGAAAATAAAATCTATGAAAAGATGAAAAACAATCGTAAAGATGCTGAAAGTTTTACACTTCATGATGGACCCCCTTATGCAAATGGTCATATCCATATTGGTCATGCACTAAACAAAGTTCTAAAAGATATTATCATCAAACATAACTATTTCAATGGTAAATCAGTTCGTTTTACTCCAGGTTGGGATTGTCATGGACTACCAATCGAGCAACAAGTTGAGAAAAAACTTGGTGGTAAAAAGAAAAAAGAGGAACTAGAAGTTTCAAAAGTAAGACAACTTTGTCGTGACCATGCTAAAAAATTTGTAGATATTCAAAAAGAGGAGTTTAAACAGTTAGGTATTTTAGCTGATTGGGAAAACCCTTATGTAACTATGGACTTCAAATTTGAAGCAAACATCTACCGTACACTTTGTAATGTTGCTAAAAAAGGTCTTTTAGTTGAGAGAAGTAAACCTGTTTATTGGTCTTGGGCTGAGAGAACTGCACTTGCTGAAGCTGAAGTTGAGTATGAAGACAAAGAATCACACTCTATATATGTAGCATTTGAACTAAGTGATGAAGCAAAAGCAAAAGCATCTCTTGATGGTAAAGCATCTTTAGTTATCTGGACAACTACACCGTGGACACTTCCAGCAAATACTGGTATATCTCTACACCCAGAGGAAAAGTATGTTCTTACAACTGATGGTTACATCGTAGCAAAAGCACTTTTTAAATCGCTAAAAGAGAGTGGTGTTGTAAAAGGTGAGATAGCAAAAGAGATAGACTCTAAACTTTTTGAAAATCAAGTAGCTATAAATCCACTAAATGGTAGAAAATCTAAAATAGTTTTAGGTGACCATGTTCTTATGGATAGTGGTACAGGTGGTGTTCATACAGCACCAGGTCACGGTGAAGATGATTACCGTGTTGGTTTAAAGTATGACTTAGAAGTTATCATGCCAGTAGATGAAACTGGTTGTTATGATGAGACTATAGTTCGTGATAACCTACTTCCAAATCCTGAAAATTTTGTAGGTAAGCTTATCTTTAAATGTAATGATGAGATTTTAGAACTTCTAGGAGACTCTTTACTTCTTAGTTCTAAATTTGTACACTCTTACCCACATTGTTGGAGAAGTCATACACCTTTAATCTTCCGTGCTACTAAACAATGGTTTATCTCAGTAGATGAAAAACCTCAAGGTGAAGATAAAACACTTAGAAATATCGCTATGGATGAAGTTGAAAAAACTTTATTTTTCCCAGCTACTGGTAAAAATCGCCTAAACTCTATGGTAGAAAATCGCCCTGATTGGTGTATATCTCGTCAAAGAGATTGGGGTGTTCCTATCGCATTTTTTAGAGTTAAAGAGACTGGTGAAGTTCTTTTAGATGAAAAAGTTTTAAACTATACTGCTATGATTTTTGAGATGCAAGGTTCAGATACTTGGTACTCTATGGATACAAAAGACTTACTTTACCCAGGTGCTGGATATAGTGCTGATGAAGTTGAAAAAGTAACAGATATTTTAGATGTTTGGTTTGATAGTGGTTCAACTTGGTATAGTGTTTTAAAATCTCGTAACTATGATGCAGGAAAGTATCAAGCAGACCTATATTTAGAGGGAAGTGACCAACACCGTGGATGGTTTCAGTCTTCTATGTTTTTAAGTTCTGCTGTTGAGCATCAAGCACCTTATAAAGCAGTTTTAACTCATGGTTTTACAGTTGATGCTAAAGGTGAAAAGATGAGTAAATCTAAAGGTAATGTTATCGCACCTGAAAAGATTTTAAAACAGTACGGTTCTGAGATACTTCGCCTTTGGGTAGCTTCATCGGACTATCAAGGTGACCTTAAAATCTCTGATGGCATCTTAAAACAAACTGCTGAGAGTTATAGAAAACTAAGAAATACATTTAGATTTTTACTAGCAAATATTAATGACTTAGAAACATTAACTCCTATAAGTGATATGGGTGAACTTGATACTTGGATACTAAACAAAGCTAAAACAGTTTTTGATGAAGTTCATAACTCATTTAACAATTACGACTATGTAAATGGTATGAATACTTTAAATAACTTTATAGCAAATGAACTAAGTGGTATATATATGGACATCACAAAAGATAGACTTTACTGTGATGCTAAAAACTCAATGCATAGAACAGCATCTCAAAGTGCTATGGCTATAATAGCTAAACAACTACTAACTATAATGGCTCCAATTCTTACATACACTTGTGATGAGATAGTTGAAAATGCTCCAGCAATCATCAAAGGTGATAAAAAAGATATATTTGACTTTACATATACACCGATAGAAGATATAAAAAGTTCATTTGAAGATGAGTATATGAAAAAAGCAAGATTTGCATTTGGTAGTGTGATAGATGGACTTAAAAAAGAAAAAACTATCAAAGCTACACTAGAGTTAGTTATATATACAAACTCTAAAACAGTTTTAAGTCTTGATAAAACAGAAGCTGAAGATTGGTTTGTAGTTTCTGGTGTAAGTGAAGAAAAAGCAACTGAAGAGTTAGGTAAGTTTGAAGTTGATGGTGATGAATTTATCATCTATAAAGCAACTAAAGCAAAATGTCCAAGATGTTGGAAATTTAACTCAGAAGATGAAGATTCAACTTGTAAAAGATGTTCTGAGGTACTAAGTGCCTAACTTTTCAGAGCCTGTTACAACAACATTTATAGCACTTAGTATCGGTGCTATATTTGTACTTGTAGCTATTGGTATAGTTCTTGTTAAAAAATTTAAAAAATGATTTTTTACAAGAACTTATAAACTTTACTCTATTTTAATTCTCCCCAATTATGACCAATATTCATACTAGCTTTTAATGGAACATTTAACTCCATTATATTTTCCATTATACTTTGAAATTTAGAACCTAGTTCTTCTGCTTTGTCTTCAGTTACTTCAAAAATCAATTCATCATGGATTTGTAAAAGCATCTTAGCTTCTAAATTTTCAACTTTTATAACTTTATTTATCTCTATCATTGATAATTTTATAAGGTCTGATGCACTACCTTGAAAAACTGTATTTACTGATTCTCTTTCATAAGCTGCCTTAAACATAGGTTTTGCATTTTCATAATCAAAATACCTTCTTCTTTTAAGTAAAGTTTCTACATATCCATCTTCTTTCGATAAATCAACAATAGAACGAAAAAATCTTCTTACAGTAGGAAATGACTCAAAATATTTTTCAATAATATCTTTTGCTTCTTTAGTAGTTATACCTAAAGTAACTGATAATTTTTTTGCTCCCATACCATAAAGAAGTCCAAAGTTTACTGTTTTTGCAATACCCCTTTTAGCATCTGCTTCATCTTCACCAAAAAGTGCTACTGCTGTTTGTCTATGTATATCTTTATCATGTTTAAAAGCATCTACTAAAACTTCATCTTGAGAAAAGTGTGCAAGAAGTCTTAACTCAATTTGAGAATAATCTATACCTATAAGTTTTTTACCATCAGATGCCACAAACGATTTTCTAATCTTTAAACCTAATTCACTTCTTGCAGGGATATTTTGTAAATTTGGATTTTTTGAACTTAATCTTCCAGTTGCTGTTCCAGTTTGTATAAAAGATGTATGGATTCTAGAATTTTTATCTTTAACACTTAACTTAAGTAATGGTTCAACATAAGTTGAAAAAAGTTTATAAACTTCACGATACTTTAAAAGTTCTGGGATGATTTCATGGGCATCTACAAGAGAACTTAAAACTGATTCATTAGTAGAATAACCTGTTTTTGTTTTTTTACCAACTGGTAAACCTAAAGTTTCAAAAAGTATTACACCTAACTGTTTAGTAGAGTTTATATTAAACTCACTTCTAGCTAGATTATAAATATTTTTAGTTAAATCATCAAGAGTTTGTTTCACCTCAATTTTAAAACTTTCTAAAGAGTTAGAATCAAGTTTTATACCATCTTTTTCCATAGCCATAAGTGTTAACATAAATGGCATCTCTATATTTTTAGCTTCATCTATAAGATGGTTAGCATCTTGAAGTTTTAACTTTTCTAGGAAAAGGTTATAAAGTTTTAAAGTTATAAATGCATCTTCTGCTGCATACTTACAAGCTTCTTCTAATTCAACAGATGCAAATGTTTCACCTTTTTTTACTGTATCTTTAAAAGCAACCATTTTATGTTTTAACAATGCATCTGAGAGTTTATCTAACGCTAATGCACTTTCAGGATTTATCAACCAAGCCAATATCATACTATCGTTATAAGCACTTAAAGTCTCATCATCTAAAAATCTACTTATAAAATGGAGATCAAACTTAATATTATGTCCAACAACTTTATGAGTAAAAATTCTTCTTATAGCATTTTTAATATCATCTTTTGCTATTTGTTCCCCTACTCCTAGATAAAAATGTTCAAAAGGAACATAATAAGCTTCTTTTTCATCAAAACAAAAACTAAAACCAACAAGTTTATCTTTGTCATATTCAAGTCCTGTTGTTTCAGTATCAAAAGCAACAATGCTATCTGGTTCAATAGAATCCAAAACTTTGTTTAAAACTTTAACATCTGTTATAAGGGTTGTTATGAATTTTAGCTGACTTTTTTCATCGTTTTGATTCATTTTTAAAACTTCTTTTTCTTGCTTTTCACCTACAAGATTTTTAGCTTTTAGATACCTTATAATTGCATTTTGTTCGTATTTTATAAGTTCATCATAGATATTTAAAAATGGATTTTCAACATCCATTTTATACTCTTGAAAATCAAACTCTTCAAAAATATCATCTTTTAAAGTTACAAGTTTTTTAGACATATATGCATCATCTTTTGAAGCTATAAGCTTTTTCTGATTTGCACCTTTTATAGTTGCTAAATTTTCATATATAGAGTCTAAGTCTCCATACTCTTTTAAAAGTTTTTCTGCTCCAACTTTACCTATCCCTTTTACACCAGGAACATTATCTGCACTATCACCCAAGATAGACTGATAATCTATAAACTGCTTAGGAGTAACTCCATATTTATCTAAACAAGCCTCTTCATCCATCACTTTGTTTTTTACAGCATCTACAACTACTACTTTTCCATCATCTATAAGTTGATAAAGATCTTTATCGTGCGATACTACTCTGACATTGTAACCTTTTTCTTTAGCTTGTTTTACAACTGATGCTATCATATCATCAGCTTCAAAACCACTCATACCGAGTGTTTTATAACCCATCTTATCAATCCATTCTATAGCGATAGGAAGTTGCATAGTTAATTCTTCTGGTGGTGCTTTACGATGTGCTTTATAGTTTGGGTCTATCTCATTTCTAAAAGTATCGCCTTTAGTATCTATGGCAAAGATTATATAATCACTATCATGATTTTTATCTAAAGAAGAGATAAAGTTTGTAAAACCTGTCAAAAGCCCTGTTGGGAAACCATCTTTGTTTTTAAGATGTTGTGGAAGTGCATAAAATGCACGGAAAAAAAATCCAAATGTATCGATAACTGTTACTGTTTTTGCCATAAAATTCCTTTAAGTAATACAATTATACAATATTTATGCCATATTACTTAATGCAGTCTATAAATCATTATCAATTCCAAACTAAAATCTTGATCAAAAATATCTTTTGGAGGTATTAAAGGAAAACTTTCTGTTATAGCTTTTTTCACTGAATTATAAAATACTTTTTTACCACTTAATATATTTATATTCTTTAAAAAACCATCTTTTGATATTGTAAATTTAACTTTAACACTACCTTGAATACCTCTTCTCCGTGCTTTATTTGGATATATTTTATGGTTGTTAACAGTTTCTCTTATTAGTTTAAAATACTCTTCTTTTGTTACTTTTTTTAAATCTTCATTTTTTTTCTCTATAACTATTGTTTTTATATCTTTTATCTTCTCAACTTTAGTTACTAATGGCTTAGTTGATTTAGTTTTTTTAATCTTTATCTCTTTTTTATCTACTTTTTTTGA
>CAZSWW010000083.1:0-6177 GCA_964611265.1 uncultured Sulfurimonas sp.
ATCTAAGTCACTTTTATTTAAAGCTGCACTAGGAACTGATGATTCAGCATCTTTTACCATCTTGATAATGTTATTTACTTCAGCATTACCTTTTAAGTTTGTAAACTTTGGAACTGCAACTGCTGCAAGTACACCTATAATAACGATAACAAAGATTAGTTCTATTAATGTAAAACCTTTTCTCATGATTCATCCTTTTGGTTAATAAATTATTTAATTATATACTACATATATTAAAGGGTAGCTAAATTTGAGATATTTTCTGTTTTAATCTAATCATGTGATATGTTATTTTGCTTTTATCTATAAATGAATAACCAGATGAATTAAGATCGATTAGGTCGTTGTTTATAAGTATGATATGTCTTTTTGAAAATGACAATATATCTTTAAAATGTTTACCAGATACTTTTACTGGTGTATGGTTTAATCGAACTACACTAATAGATAGATCCACGATGCTAGAGAGTGATAGCGATTCTGTATACATAGGGTATGGTGGAGTGTCAATTATAATATAATCAAAACTATTTTTTAAAGAGATAAATATTTTTTTGTATTTATCTAGTTTAGCATCTAGTTGCATATTTTTCTCAGTTGTATTAAATGGTAAAATATAGAGGTCTTTTTTATTGTAAAGTTTTATCTTTTTGATTGATTTTTTCAAATCAGATGCAGAATCTAGTCTTCTTAGCTTTTGTTTTTTGTCAATATCTAGTGTCATATTTACAAGTATAACTTTAGCATTGTTAGATGCTAAACTTTGGGCTATATTTCTTGCTAAAAAGGTTTTGCCATCTTTTGGGTATGGTGATGTAAATTGTATGGTTTTTATCTCAGGATGGTTAAAGAATATTAGGGTCTCCATAGTGGTAAAGAGATCTGCTACTTTTTTCTCTTTTGAAAAGTCTATTAATCCCTCTTCAGTGATTGATTTTTTTGGTATTTTTGGAATCCCACCCATAATAGGTGTAGGTGTCATTTTAGCAACTACTATTTTTGATAAAAATAGTGAGAATATAGTGTGCTTTATGATGGTGACAATTATTGCTACTATTATTCCAACTACTATATTTATAGTGATTTTACTAACTATTTTATTGGTTGGTTTTTTTGCAATTATAGGTTCTGTTATGATTTTATTACTATATTTTATGAAAACTTTATTATAAATAAGACTTCTACTACTTTCATAGATGCTTTTATAAGCTGAATCTGTTATGGATATTTGTTTTTTTATATAGTCAATTTTATCTTTTATATTCATAGATGTAATTAGCTTATCTTGGTAATCTTCATAGTTTTCAATGATTTTTTTATTGCTCTCTTTTAGATTGTCTATTTTAAACTTGATAGTCAATATTAATAACTCTTTTTGTTTAAGTAGTATTTTTTTACTATTTTTATAAATTAGTGAATTTGGTGTGTATTTCATTTGTATATCAAAAAATTTATTATAAACATCATCAAATTTTTTAGAAATATTTGTAATTGTTGAGTTTGGTGGTCGTTCTGATAATGCTAAATTTAAAATATTTTTATTATTTATAAGATAATCTCTATATTTTTCTAATTTTTTTATGTTTATTTTATTGTCTTTTATGCGATTGTGTAATTTTGATGAAGTAGAACTAGCATTAATAAAATACTGCCCATCAACAATGGAATTATTCTCTTTTCTTATCTGTTTGAGTTGATTTGCATAATTTTTTTGTTTGTTTATCAATTTGACCATTTCAGACTGCATAAATTCATGTACTTTATCTATATTTTTTAGTTTTATATCTATATCAAGATTTATAAACTCCTCCATAAGATGTTTTGTAAATATATTTAGCATAAAAGGGTTATCACCAGTAGTTTCAATCTCAACAAGAGCAGATTCACCACTTTTGATGCTTATGCTATTTTTAACCTCCTTGTTGTAAGCATTTTGGTTATTTACTGTGAGATATAAAGGTTCAGGTAGTTCAAGTAGAGGGGAGTCAGCATCGAAATACTCTTTTTTATCTCTATGTAAGATAAATGAACATAGATTATCAATCTTTGTAACTTCTTCTACTCTTGAGGTGGCAATATATCTACTAGTTAATTTGTTAAATATTTTAAATTCATCATAATCTACAAATTTTAGAACCAATTCAACTTTATCTAAAAGTAAATTATCTTTGCTAATTGTTGCATTATCTACATAAAATTCATCGCATCTGTTGCTAGGTACTAGGTTTTTTATATCTTTTTTGTATTTACCTTTCCAGTCTGAGAATGTTGGTGTCTTGTATTTTGCATTGATATCTTTTGATATAAAGACATTATACCCTGATTTTATTATCGCATTTTGTATAACTACATAACTCTTTATAAATTCTGATAGTAGTTGTTTTCTACTATCATTATCAAGAGTTGGTATGAGTTTTTTGATAAGTTTATCTGATTTTGAATTTAGGAAATTTTCACTTTTTTCTACATATACTACCCCATTAGTAGTAAAATATATAGTTTCTTTTAGAGATTTTTTAACTAGTAGAGTAGCCACCAATACAGCGACTACAACAAAAAATAAAAACTTGGCTTTTAGGATTAGAAATATAAAAGATAAATCTACAACATTAGATTGTGTATGTTGAGCTAAAGCTTGTTTTTTTATCTCTTTCTGTTCCAACTTAATCTCTTACTTAGATATATTTTTGAATTACTTCTATTAATAATCCATTATTTATAGGTTTTGTAACTATCTCATCTACTTTTGAGTTTATAGAGTCTATTTTATCTTGTGGTAGATTAGTATCTACTATAGCTATAACAATTGGATTATTTTGTTGAGAATTATTTTTGATAGAGTCTATTAGCATTATAGAATCTCTGTTTGACATATTTATCCCTATGATACTTATATCTATTTTATTGTTAGATAATATCTCATTAACCATACTAGAATTTAATGCTTTAAATATAGTTAGGTTCATACTCTCTAAAATATTTGAGATAGTAAAAAGATTTTTAGCATCACTATCCATAACTATAGCATTTAGGTTTAAATCTGTTTTTTCTATTTTTTTAGTTTGTTGAGGTATCTTTTTTAGTTGCTTTTCATCTTCAAAAATAATATCATTGTTATTATCATTATCTAATGGTATCGATAGATAAAAAGTACTACCTCTATCCATCATACTTTTTAGTGTGATTTTTCCATCTATTAATTTAGCAAATTTTTTACTTATAGATAACCCTAAACCTGTACCACCGTATTTTTTATTTATAGAGCCATCAGCTTGTTTGAATGCTTCAAAAATCATAGCATGTTTCTCTTTTGATATTCCAATTCCTGTGTCTTGGACACTAAATAACAATCGATTATCAGTTGCTGTTTGATCTTTTTGTATTGTTAATTCAATTTTACCTTTATATGTAAATTTTATAGCATTGGATATAAAGTTTCTTATGATTTGTGATAGTTTATTTCTATCTGTACTAAAATTAGAATTAAATTTATCTATTGTAGAAAATTCAAGATTTTTCTCATTTGCAATAGTTTCAAAAATATCTTTCATCTCTTCTAAAAAGTCTTTAGAGTGGATATTGTAAATATCTAGGCTTGATTCACCTGCTTCAACTTTTGATACATTAAGTAGGTCTTCTATAAGTCTTAACAGTTCATTTCCTGCATTGTGAATAATCTCAGCTTTTTTAATCTCGTCACCTGAAAGATGAGCTGATTTGTTTTGTAGAAGAAGTTTTGATAGTAAAATTATAGAATTAAGAGGTGTTTTTAACTCATGTGTTATGTTAGACAAAAATTCATCTTTGTATTTGTTAGCTTCTTCAAGTTTTGTTGTTTGAAGCTTAAGTCTTTTATTTGTATTTTGTGTTATCTTTAGTAGTTTGTTAAGTTCCCATCTTTGCAAAGTTACATAAAGAGCAGGGGCTACAACTAGTGTAGTTTCATTTATAAATAACTCTTTTTTATCATCTATCTCACTAAGAAAGCTAAGTTCAATTACACCTATAAGCATATCTTTATAAACTAAGGGAACTATAAATAGTGTACTTGGTTTTTCATAGATTGTACCACTAATTATATGTTTTTCATAAGCTGAAAGGTCTTTTAGTATGATAGGCTGTTTAGAAAAAGCAACTTCACCTATTAACCCCTCTTTTAGTTCAAATGATTGTTGTAGATTATCACTAAGTGCATAAGAAGCATATCTTTCAAGATTTTGTTTAGATTTATTAAATATAAAAATAGCACCACTACTAGCTCTTAGATATTTACCTAAAAATAGTAGTGTTTTTCTTGATACTCCTTTTAGTGTTTGTTCTCCAGATATTTTTATATTTAGGTCATTGATTCCATTTTTTAACCACACCTGTGTATTGTGTTCAAATTCACTTATTTTTAAAGTCTCAGTCATACTTGATAAAACTTTACTAAGTTCATCTTTTTTACTTCTTGGTTTTATCTCAAATGAGAAATCACCCTCAATAATTTTTTTGGCATGTGTTACAATATCTCTTTCATTTTGAAAAAGTCTATCTAGTGAAGCATATAAAACAGTGATTTCATCTTTATTCTCTATGTATGGTAAATCTTGTAAATTACCAACAGAAGCTTTAGTTAAAATATCTTTTATAGATTCAATAGGTTCGATAATAGAGTCTATAACCTTTTTACCAAGTCGATAAGTGATAATAGTTGATATAAGTGTTAATATCCAAAATATTTTGATAATTAGGTCTGTAGCCCATGTCTTTAGCTTATCTGTAAGGGTGTAAAACTCTTTTAAAACATTTTTAATTTGCCCCTCTTGACGGTTAATCTTAGCTAGTAGTTTTTGTTTAAAAATTTCATCTTTAGAATTTTTGTATTCTAGGGCATATTTTTTGTATTCTTTTACAAGGTTGTAGCTAGATTGAATTGTAAAAGTCATTTTAAAGATATGCTTTTCTGAAGATAGTGTATTTAAAAGTCTAACAGAAGTTGATGTTTTTTTCTTTCTTTCAAGATAGTTCAGGAAATTTTCACCATCACTAATGGAGTTGTCAATATTGTAGATAAAACTTTCATAATCATCTTCATTCCCAGTTGCAATATATCTGTAAAACTCTTCAACTGCACTATGATAGTATTTTTCATGACCTTCATTATATTTGTTAATAATTTGTAGTTTATCAATATACATAAGAGAGATATGAGCAAAGATAGTGATAAAAAAGATTATAAATATATTTAAACCTATAATTCTAAACAATCTACCCTTAATCGAATTGTTTTTACTTAATCGCAATGTTGTCTCTTCCGTTATTTTTTACAAAGTACAAAGCATCATCTGCTTTTTTGAAAAAAGATTCTTTTGTTTCCTCTTTTTTGTATTGGCTAATTCCATAACTGCAAGTGATAGATTTAGGGTCTTTAAAAGTATGATTTTTAACAACAAGTCTAAGTTTTTTTGCTAGTTGTTTTGCATCTTGAGCTGTGGTATTTGGTAGTAGTATTACAAACTCTTCTCCACCGTATCTAAATGCCATATCTGTTAATCTAATATTTTCTTTTATAATCGCTGAAAAATCAGCCAATATGTTGTCTCCAGCTATATGACCATAAGTGTCATTTACTTTTTTGAAAAAATCAATATCTGCAATTATCATAGATAGTGCTGTTTCGTATCTATTTGATCTATGCATCTCTTTTTCTATTGTTTCATCAAAATATTGTCTATTGTAGAGTTTTGTTAATGGGTCTGTTGTTGATTGTTTTTTTAGTGTTTCGTTTCGTTGTTTTAGTTTTTGTTCTTGTTCATACATCTGTATATGAAATTTTATTTTATTGTATAGTCTTGTCTCTTCGATTGGTTTTGTTAGGTAATCAACTGCACCTAGATTGTAGCCTCTTTGTATAAATTCATCTTCTTTAAAAAATGCTGTTAGAAAGATAATAGGTATATCTTTTGTTTGGCTATCTGATTTTAACATATTTGCAAGTTCAAACCCATCAACTTCTGGCATCTGAACATCAAGTAAAATTAAATCTGGTGGTGTTATTATCACTTTTTGAAGTGCTTCTTGGTAGTTTAATGCTTCTTGTATCTCTATGTTCTCAAATTCATCTTCTAGTAGAGACCTTAATGTAAAAAGATTGTTGCTATTATCATCTACTGCTAAGATTGTAAATTTTTGCAT
>CAZSWW010000084.1:0-6006 GCA_964611265.1 uncultured Sulfurimonas sp.
ATTATTAAAATTTATTATACAAGTAAGTCAGATAAAGTGTTACAATCCTTCACATATTAAACTAAACTAAAATTTTAACATTAGAAATATTACTTATGCTATGTTCATGCTATGTTCCTTTTTTACTATATGGTTAATCCATTAAAAAGGAAGATGTATGAAAAAGTATATCGCATTAAGTGCAGTAACATTTGGACTTATGAGTTCTGTAAATGTTTATGCTGATGATATAAGCAGTATGTTTAGTGATGCTAAAGTGAGTGGTCAGATTCGTGAGTTTAGTATCTCAAGAAGTGTTGATGATTCCCGTTTGTCAAAGCAGGACTATACAAGAAAAGCAAATGCTATCGGTGGTTACTTGAAGTTTGAAACAGCAAACTACAATGGTTTTAGTTTAGGTAGTGCTTTTTACACTACAAATGGTTTTTTAAATGATTCTCCTAAAGATGACTATACACAAGTTGATCCAACTTTACTTGGTAAAGATAATGACTCTTACTCATTACTTGGAGAAGCTTATTTACAGTATAAGTTAGACAATACAACTCTAAAGATAGGTCGTCAAAAACTAGCTACGCCTTTAGCAGGTGGAGATGATGCTAGAATGCTTCCTAACCTTTTTGAAGCTTATCTTTTAACAAATACAGATATTTCAAATACAACTTTAATCTTAGCTCATGTAAACAAGTTTGCTCAGGGTACATTTGGTAGAGCTTATGGAGCAGGTGGTATTTTAGGTGTTACTTCTGGTTACTCAGCAGTAGATGCATCAAACAGAGTTGGTGAGTTTGTAAATATGGGTGAATATGCAGTAGGCACAAAAACAGATGGTGTAACAGTTGTTGGTGCATCTTATAAAAATGGTGCTTTTAAGGCTCAAGTTTGGGACTACTATGCACATGATATTTTAAATGCGATATATGCAGATGCAAACTTTTCATGGACTTGTCTGTTAAATGACAACATAAAACCTTTTGCATCTGCTCAGATAATCTCTCAAAATGATGTAGGGGATAAACTACTTAAAAACCTAGGTGGAACAGGGGAGATAAACTCTTTTTACTATGGTTTAAAACTTGGTGCTAAGTTAGAAAACCTTACAGCTTATCTAGCATACTCTAAAACTGATGAAAACTCAGCTACAGATACATCTTATGCAAATGCTATAATATCTCCATGGGGTGGGATGCCAGCATATACTCAAGGTATGGTAACTAGACATATATTTTTAGCAGGAACAGAGGCTAAAAAGATAGCACTATCTTATAACTTTAAAGATATGGGTGCTGATGTAAAGGTTGTAGCTTATCATGCAACTTATGAGATGGCAGATAACAACGGTTATACACAAGCAGATGCTAAAGAGAGTGGATTTGATATAATCTACAACACAGATTTTATGAAAAACTTACAACTTCGTTTCCGTGGAAACTTTGCTGATGACTTCTATGTAAAAACAACAGATGTAGATGTAACAAAAAATGGTTCAGTTTCTTGGGATGAGTATAGATTTATAGCTAATTATAGCTTCTAAATAAAAGGAAAATGATATGCAAAAAGATATTATTGAAAAGATTAAAGCAAATCCAGATTATCAAAAACTGGTAAAAACTAGAACTGGCTATGCCATAAAGATGTCTATAGCGATGTTAGTAGTGTACTTTACATTTATACTAACTATCGCTTTTAACCCATCTGCACTTGCTATGCCACTTAGTGATGGTAGTGTTACAACCGTAGGCATCCCTATAGGGATAGCGATAATCGTTTTTGCATTTGTACTAACTGCTCTTTATACAAGAAGAGCGAACACAGAGTTTGATGACTTAGCAAACAAGATTAAAAAATCAGTAGGAGAAAACTAAGATGAATAGAGCTTTTTTATTTTTAATCCTTGGTTCATTGGCAGTTTTTGCTAGTGGTACTATAGATGGCGAAATCGTAAAACAAGAACTTAATGTATCTGCGATTGTAATGTTTATTGTTTTTGTTAGTGCTACACTCGGTATCACTTATTGGGCTGCAAAGCGTACAAAAAGTGCAAAAGATTTTTATACTGCTGGTGGTGGCATCACAGGTTTTCAAAATGGTATGGCGATAGCAGGGGATTATATGTCAGCTGCATCATTTCTTGGTATATCTGGTTTAGTTTACCTAAAAGGTTATGATGGGCTTATATACTCCATAGGTTTTTTAGTTGGTTGGCCAATTATACTTTTTCTTATCGCTGAGCCTTTAAGAAACTTAGGTAAATATACTTTTGCAGATGTTGCATCGTATAGACTTCGTCAAACTCCTATCCGTACACTAGCTGCTGCTGGTTCTATAGCAACTGTTATACTCTACCTTATAGCTCAGATGGTTGGTGCTGGTAAACTTATACAACTTTTGTTTGGTCTTGATTATGAAGTGGCTGTTATATTGGTTGGTATGCTTATGATCCTTTATGTAACATTTGGTGGTATGCTTGCTACTACTTGGGTTCAGATTATAAAAGCATTTTTACTTCTTTCAGGAGCTACATTTATGGCAATATCTGTTATGGCTCATTATGATTTTAGTTTTAACTCTTTGTTCTCTCATGCTGCTGAGATGAGAGGTATAGAGGTGATGAGTCCAGGTGGACTTGTAAGTGACCCAATCTCTGCTATATCCTTAGCCATAGCACTTATGTTTGGTACAGCTGGTTTACCTCATATACTTATGAGATTTTTTACAGTAGGTGATGCTAAAGAGGCTCGTAAATCAGTTCTTTATGCTACTGGTTTTATAGGGTATTTTTATATTTTAACTTTTATTATTGGTTTTGGGGCTATTGTTATGGTTTACACAAATCCAGAATATTTAGATGTAGCTAAACAAGCCGTAAGTGGTGGTTACCCAATTCTTGGTGGTAAAAATATGGCAGCAATTCACTTAAGTCATGCTGTTGGTGGGGATTTCTTCCTTGGATTTATCTCAGCTGTTGCATTTGCTACTATCTTAGCTGTTGTTTCTGGTCTTACATTAGCTGGTGCTTCTGCAATTAGCCACGACCTTTATGCTTCGGTATTTAAAAAAGGTAAAGCTGATGGAGCAAGTGAGATGAAAGTAAGTAAAATGGCTACTGTAGCACTTGGGATTATCGCTATATTTATGGGTATAGCATTTGAGCAACAAAACATTGCATTTGTTGTTGGTCTTGCTTTTGCTATAGCAGCATCTGCTAATTTCCCTATACTTATGCTTTCAATGTACTGGAGAAAACTTACAACTCGTGGTGCAGTTATAGGTGGAAGTTTAGGTCTTGCAACTGCTGTTATGCTAGTTATCTTAGGTCCTATCGTATGGGTGGACATACTAGGAAATGCAGAAGCAATTTTCCCTTATAAATACCCAGCACTGTTTTCTGTAACAGTTTCATTTGCATCTATTTGGTTCTTTAGTGTAACTGATAATTCTGATGAAGCAAAAGCTGAACAAGAGATGTTTGATGCTCAGTATGTAAGAGCTCAAACTGGTATAGGTGCTGAGGGTGCATCGGAGCATTAAAGATGAGTATTTTAGACCAAAGAAAACTTATCGAGTCTATCCATCCATTTGATCTATTGGATGGGGTAGAGTTAGATAACTTGATGGGTAAGATAGATATAGCGTATTATGTAAAAGATACGCTACTCATCTCTAAAGATTTAGTATCTATCGCTTTTTATATAATCATAAAAGGTTCTGTAACAGAGTATATAGATGATGAGGTTCATAATGTTTACTCATCTGGAGATAGTTTTGATGCAGATGCTTTGATATACTCAAAAACAGATTCTAAGTTTGTAGTAGATGAAGATCTAATCTGCTATGAGATAAAAAGAGATGATTTTTTACTACTGATGCAAAATAAAAAGATACAAAGTTATTTTTTACAAGACTTTGTATCTCGCCATCAAAACTTAAAACATCATGACACTCAAAGTGAACTTACACCTTTTTTAATGGCTAAAGTAAAAGATATATATCTACATAAAATCTGTTTAGTAGATGAGAGTGAAACTATACTTTACTCTTTACAAAAGCAACAAAAGCTAAAAGCAAAAGTGATTATTGTTAAAAAAGAGAACTCTTATGAGATAGTAACAGATACAGATTTAAAAGAAAAAGTGCTACTTCAAAGTTTAAGTGTAGAGGAAAAAATCTCAAAGATTTCAACTTCTGGTATAATTTCCATAGATATAAATGACTTTTTGTTTAATGCTTTGCTTGTTATGACACACAATGCTATAAAAAGGATTGTAGTAACTAAAAACAATAATATTATAGGTGTTTTAGAACAGCTAGACCTGTTGTCTTACTTTGCAAATCACTCGCATCTTATATCTGTTCAGATAGAAAAAGCTATAGATGTAGATGATTTAAAGTTTATTCAAGATGATTTGTCAAATCTTATAACTATACTTAAAACTAAAGGTGTAAAAACAAGATATATAACCAAGCTAGTTTCAACTTTAAATATGAAAATATATAAAAAACTTTTTGAAATGGTTGTGGATAAATCTTTACAAGATAGTTGTTGTTTGATTGTTATGGGTAGTGAGGGTAGAAGTGAACAGATCATAAAAACAGACCAAGATAATGCACTTATAGTAAAAGATGGTGTTGATGCCGAACTCTTTAAAAAACCAATGCTAGAGCTAAATAGTCATCTTTTAGAGTTAGGTTTTCCAAAGTGTGATGGTAATGTGATGGTTTCAAATGAGTTTTGGCGAAGAGATGTAAGTGGGTATAAAACACTTATAAAATCTTTGTCAAACTCTATGGATGAAAATAAATTGCAAATACTTAGCATCTTACTAGATGCTAAGTGTGTAGCAGGAGATGAAAGTTTGTTAGTGGAGTTAAACGATTATCTGCATCAAAGTTTTTATGCTAGGGATGATGTTTTGGCACATATGGCAAAAGCAGTTTTAAACTTTCAAACACCACTCTCTATGTTTAGCTCATTTATAACAGATAAATCTTATAGTAACAAGTTAGACATAAAAAAAGGTGGCATCTTTGCTTTGGTTCACGGTATAAGAGTGCTGTCTTTAGAAAACAAAATAGTGCTAACAAACACAGTAGATAGGATTAAAGAGTTAAACAACAAAGGTGTTATAGACAAAAACTTTGCTACAGAACTTATAGAGAGTTTTGACACTTTAAGTGCCATCCGTTTAGAAGCACAAAGTATAGATAAAGATGAAAACTATGTAAATCCTCAAAAATTAGAAAAAAATCAAAGGGATTTACTAAAAGACAGTTTTAAGATTGTCAATAAATTTAAAAAATTTATGAGTTTTCATTTTCATTTAAATATGGTTGTATAAATGTTCTTTGAAATGTTTAAGGATTTTTTTAAAAATAGAAATTTAAAAAGACTAAAAGATGAAAGATTTAAGTTTTTGTTTGAAGCAGATGTTAGTGGTGAATATGTTGTTTTTGATACTGAAACAACAGGATTAAACCCTAAAAAAGATGAGATTTTATCTATAGGTGCTGTAAAAATCAAAGACAATAAAATACTTACATCTCAAACTTTTGAGGTTTTTATAAATAACTCTTGTGAGATTAGCTCAGAGAGTACAAAGATACACGGTATAAGAAAGATAGACCTAGTAGATGCTAAAACCACTCTTGAGGCTATACCTGAGTTTTTAGAGTTTATTGGGTCACGACCTTTGGTAGGGTACTATTTGGAGTTTGATATAGCTATGATAAACAAGTATATAAAACCTATGTATGGCATCACACTTCCAAACCAACAGATAGAGATTTCTGAAATTTACTATAATCAGAAAATCAAATTTATACCACAAGGAAATATTGATTTAAGGTTCGATACAATACTTGAGAATTGTTTAGTGCCAAATATGGGTACACACAATGCAGTCAACGATGCTATTATGACTGGATTGATATATTTAAAATTAACACAAGGAAAAAATAATGAGCGATAAAAAACAAGTTTTTAAACCAAATAAAGAGTTTGCAAAA
>CAZSWW010000085.1:0-6000 GCA_964611265.1 uncultured Sulfurimonas sp.
TCAGCTCTTAGAATAGAATGGAATGATAACTGTGACCATTGTATGGTTTGTAGTGATGTATGTTTTGAAAACCAAGTTTTAGAGATAACAAAAGCAAAATACGACAAACAAAGAGAAGAAAAAAATATAACTCATGAGTATATAACTGGTGCAGATTGTACTCTATGTGGCAGATGTGTAGATGTATGTCATGCAGATGCATTAAAATTTGACTTTAGATTAAAAGGTTTGGTGTAGGTTATGATAGAAGTCTCAAACCTAACTAAAAAATTTGGTTCTCATGTATCGTTAGATGATGTAACCTGTAATTTTAATGAGGGTGAAAGCATAGCTCTTATGGGTGCAAATGGAGCTGGGAAAACTACTCTTATCCGTTCAATACTTGGCTACTATCACCCAACAAGTGGTGGTGTTTTAGTAAAAGGTCAAAATCCCATAACAAACAGAGTTGAAGTGTTGGAACATATAAGTTTTGTTCCCCAACTTCCACCACCTATAAAACTAAGTATAAATGAACTTTTACAATACATCTCCATAAGTTCAAATATTGATAGTGAGCTTATAAAGCACTATGCAAATGAGATGAAACTAGATGTAAAATCAAACCTAAACAAGTCATTTTTCAAGTTAAGTGGTGGTATGAAACAAAAGATGCTTATAGCTATATCTTTAGCTAAAAAGAGTGATATTATCATCTATGACGAACCAACAGCGAACCTTGACCCAAAAGCTAGAGATGATTTTTACAGATTGTTAAAGCAAAACGGAGAGGAAAAAGTTTTACTTTTTGTAACTCACCGTCTTGAAGAGGTAAAAGATCTGGTAAATAGACAGATATATATGGATTTAGGGAAAGTGGTATCGGATGAAAAGATTTAATTTTTTACAAGCTACATTTTATCTACTAATTGTAGTGTTGTTTGTATCTTGTAACTCATCTAGCGAACAAAAAGATGCTATAAAAATCTGCCCTCAGTGCAATATGAGTTTACCTAAGTCAGATATAAATACAGCTATTATAAAAAATAACGATAAGTATTATTTTGATGATATTGGTTGTATGGTTTTGTATGCTAAAGATAACCATATAGAATTTAAAAAGATAGATGCAAAAGTTTTTTCAAACGATACACACAAGTATATAGATGCTAAAAAAGCATACTACACTATAAATGAAGAAACTCCTATGCACTATGGATTTGGTGCTTATGAAAACAAAGTAAAAGATTCTATAGATTTTGATGAGTTGATTTTAAGAATGTTACGGGGTGAAAATATGGCAAATCCAAAAATAAGAAAACAGATACTAGGATATTGATGAAAAATTTATACTTAATCGCATATTTAGATTTAAAAGAGTCTATTAGGGCTAAATGGTTTGTAATCTATTCACTTGTTTTTGGTGGGCTTATCGCTTTGTTTTTTATAGCTGGAGTTACAGAATCTCAGGTTATGGGCTTTAGTGGTTTAAGTAGGCTTTTACTTATGTATATTCAAATCACTATAGTAATTTTACCTATTTTTATACTTATAACAACTGTTAGGTCAATATCTGGTGATAGGGATAGCCATGTTTTAGAATATATGCTTTCTTTTCCTATATCTTTAAATCAGTATTATTGGGGTAAAATCATAGGTCGCTTTATAACTGTGTATCTTCCTGTTATATTTGCTATGGTTATCGCAATAGTTTATGGTTCAGTTAAAGGTGCAGATATTCCGTGGAATATTTTCTTTTTATATACAGGGCTTTTGTTTGCTATGAGTAGTGCTTTTTTAGGTATAGCTTTTTTCATATCATCTTTTGTAAAGTCTAGTGAAGTAGCTTTAGGAATTGCATTTTTTATATGGATATTTTTACTAGCTTTTATAGATATAGCACTTATATCACTAATGATGCAGCAAAGAATTAATGAGGAGCTTATCATCTTTATAGCGATGATAAACCCTATGGAGATTTTTCGTGTTGCTGCTATCTCGTTGTTTGACCCTGAACTAACAGTTATGGGTCCAGTTGCATTTTATATACTTGATTCTATGAGTCAGAGTGTATTTGTTTTACTCTCTATTGGTTACCCTTTGATGCTAGGTTTAGGTTTTGCATTTTTGGGTTACAAGATATTTAAGAAAAAAGATTTAGTTTAAGGATTTTAGATGAAAAAGATAGTTTTAGGAATCATTTTAGCATCAAGTTTATTGTTCTCATATACAATGGATTTTGACAAAAAAACAACTTGTTTAGTAAGACATTTAAAAGTTTATGAAAACCCTCAATGGGTATCAAAGATAGAACTTAACAATGGGAAAAAAGTTTTTTTCTCCTCTCCAAAGTCGATGTTTGAGTTTTACTTTAGACCAGGTAAATGGTTTGATGTTGGTGTAAAAAATGAGCATGATTTTAAAGATATTCTTGTTACTGACTTTAAAACTTTAAAACCCATAAATGCAAAAGGTGCTTTTTACATCTACGGTGCAAATGAAACTTCACCAGCAGGTGATGACCTAATCCCTTTTGATTCTTATGCAGATGCAGAGGAGTTTTCAAAAACACACAATGGAAAAAGAATACTAAGTTTTAAAGAAGTAAGCGATGCACTCATAAGACTTATAAATGGGAGAATATAACCATGACTAAACCAACACCAAAAGATGAAGAGATACAATTAGACCCTAAAAGATACATAGTTAGTGAAACAGATGAAAAGGGTAAAATCACCTTTGCAAACGACTATTTTATGGAAGTATCAGGCTACAACCAAGAGGAACTAATAGGTAAAAATCACAATATAGTAAGACATCCAGATATGCCAAAAGTGGTTTTTAAACTACTATGGCAAACTATAAAATCAGGTAAAAATATAAATGCTGTTGTAAAAAACTTAGCAAAAGATGGCAGATACTACTGGATATTTACAGAGTTTGAGATAAGAAAAGACACCGATACTGGTGCTATCATAGGCTACCATGCTTCAAGAAAAACTATATCTAAACATGTTATAGAGATTATTGCAGAACTTTATAAAGAACTTTTGGAGATAGAAAAAAAGAACAGTGTTGATGCAAGTGAAAAATATCTTGTTAGATTTTTAAAAGAAAAAGGTGATGAGATAGAGTTTGCAAATATTATGGAAGAGATTCATAAGTTTTACTAAAAACTAAAAGTAAGTAGATGAGATTTTTAATATTAACTTTTTTTATTTTTCTCTCTTTTACTTCTGCAAACCCTCTTCAAGATGCTATAGATAGATCGAACCCTTACTCAACCATCAAACTATCTTCAGGTATATACAAAGGCAATATAACTATAGACAAGCCATTAACCATAGTTGGTGATGATGCAGTAGTTATAAAGGGTGATTTAGATGGTAGTGTAGTAAAGATAAAAAGTTCAAATGTAGTTTTAAAAAACCTAACCATTACAGATAGTGGTAAAAGAATGGATAAGATAGACTCTGCCATATCTATGCAAAAAGTAAAAAACTGCATCATACAAAACTGTAAACTTTTAAACTCTTTATACGGTATAGATATGGTTATGGTTCAAAACTCTACCATTGAAGATAACTACATAACCTCTAAAGATTTAGATTTAAGTCTAAGAGGTGATGCTTTAAAAATCTACTATTCACATCATAATCTTTTTAAAAACAACACCATAAAAAACTCAAGAGATGTAACCCTAAACTACTCTCATAACAATACATTTGAGGCAAATAAATTTACAAACAACAGGTTTGCTACACATATAAGTCTAAGCAATAGCAATAAATTTATAGCTAACACCTACCTTTATAACTCCGTTTCTATCATGGTTATGGGTGCAAAAGATACAGAAATAGTAGGTAATGTTATACAAAGTTCAAAAGGTGCGTCAGGGATAGGTGTAGTTATCTCAGGTGTATCAAATTTCCATCTAACAAAGAACAAGATAAGATTTAATGCAAAAGGTATATATATAGATTCTAAAGAGAAAGCTAAAGGGATGAAAAGGTATATAGAGTACAATGAAATCTCATACAACAAAGAGGCGATACACTTTCATGTAGCTATTAAAGATAACACCATAACTCACAATAAGATTTTTGGCAATATTGATGATGTTGTAAAAGATATAGCTGGTACTTTTTCAAAATCAAACATAGTAAAATACAACTATTGGGATAGATATGTTGGGTTTGACACAGATAATAATGGAGTGGGAGATACTCCACACCAAGTTTATCAATACTCTTCACAACTTTGGCAATATAATCATAAAGTAAAGTTCTTTTATGCAAGTCCAATTATGACACTTTTAGATTTTATGACCCAACTAGCACCATTTATAGAACCAAACCTTTTGTTAGAAGATAAACACCCTATTTACCAATCTTTCTAACTCTCTTTACAACTTCATCAAAGTTTATAATCTCTTCACCCTTTTTAATCTTATCTTTTGTTTTATGAGCTGAAAAACCATAAGCCATAGGTGTAATGTTGTTTGTATCATAGTAAGCTGTTCTTGCATCTATCCATTTTGCAGTATCTACATCTGTTATCCAGATAATGGCTTTATCACTCCAACTTATCTGCTCATCATCAAACCATAAGACCATACAACCTATGTCATCAAACATATATACTTTACCATTTTCTGGGTTTATAGCTTGTGTTGTGTTGTGTCTATCACTAACCACCATAACACACCTAGCACACATATCTCTGTCCCAATGAACTTTTCTAACCTCAGTTGAAGATTTTTTTTCACAACCTAAAAAATTAAGAGTTAAAAAAATCATAATTACAAACTTAAAATATTTCAAAATAGTTCCTTTTTCATAACCAAACACCATTTTTTACATAAAAAACGATAGGGTATAAGCTAAGTAAGATAACATAAAAAAGATTAAACATCAAAGATATTTTATAATCTTTAGTTATGTCTTCTTGTGATTTTTCTATAAACCCTATCATAACACCATGAAAAGTTCCTATAAAAAGGGTTGTATATATAAGATAACCTACAAAATAATAATCACTTTGTAAAAAACAAAAAGGGCAATGATGCGTAGGTAACTCATATATATATGTCCCAAAAAAGACTATAAGGGAGATAAGAGAGATGACGATAAATGAGATGTTAGCCATAGCAAAAAAGTACTTTTTCTTTAAAAAGTAAAAAATAGTTATAAGTAAAAAGTTTCCATAAAAAAGAGTTAAAAGTGTAGCTGTATCTATGTCAAAGATAGATGCCATAGCAGAGGTTGAAGCAGATGAGTATAGAGTTCCACAACAGCTTACCATCTTATCTACATCTATAGCCAAGAACATTAACCACTCAAGTACAACTTCAGCAATAAAGATAAAAAAAGCAACTATAAAAACACTAAATTTTAACTTTGTAAATGGTTGGTTTTCATGTTTAATATCTTCGTTATGCAAAACTAACCAGTACCCAAAAAGGTACAAGTTTATAATCTTTAACACAAAAAGGTATGTTCCATAAGCAGTAGCATCTACCACACCAGCTGCACACATAGCCCCAGTTATCACATTTGAAATCTTGTCAAGGGTAAAGATAAAAAAGAGAAATAAAGGTACTTTTATACTAAATATATACTTTATAATAGTAGCAGTTAAAAAACTTTGTTTCTCTAAAATATACTGTTTTTGATTAACACTATTAATATCCCATCCAACAAATATTTTGACACTCAAGACAAAAGCTATAGTTGCAAAAAAAACAAATATAATATCTAAGATAAAGATAGCTAAAACTTCTGGTGTTAATATCATTTATGTTCTTTATATGGCTTTAATTTTAGATAGTAATTATATCTAAAAATCTGGGTTTTTCTCTTTTAACCTGAGTTCGACAATAAAAATACCCAAATATAGGGCATTCTATTGTCGAACTCAGGTTAAAAAGATATGTGATTGAGATTAGTAAGGATGATTAAAGCTACCTAGGTTTTTACAACCCAGCAGCTTCAACTATTTTAGCTTGATGATCAGCTATAA
>CAZSWW010000086.1:0-5931 GCA_964611265.1 uncultured Sulfurimonas sp.
CACTTTCAAAGTGAACAAGTTGGTGCAACACTTAGAGCAACTGAGTTAAAACCCAAATTTGACAAATTTTTAAAAAAATATGCTTTTAATAATAAAATACCAAAAAATTATAAAATAAAAGATGACAAAGATGCACTTGATTATAAAGTAAACATAGAAGCACAAAACAAACAAATAGTTGCTTTTGAAAAGTACCCTCCCCTTTACTTTGCAAGAGATAGCAAAGAAAAAGTTCAAACAGATAACTTGACTATAAGCTTTATATCGTTTCAAACTGATTTGATACAAATCATAAAAGATAACTTTGAAGCTTTTTTAGCAAATACCAACTTTGGTTCAAGACAAAGCAAAGGTTATGGCTGTTTTTATATAAAAGATAAAAAATTCAATCCAAATCTAGTAGCAAAAGATAAAACAAAAATGTACTGTTTTAACTCAACTTTAAACAGTTATGAAAACGATATAAAACTATTTTATGGTTTTTTAAGAGCTGGTATAAATGAGGTAGATTTTAGAACAAAAACATCAAGATTTTATGCCAAATCATTAATGTTTTTATATGCAAACTCTTTAGGTATAACTTGGGATAAAAAAGCTATAAAAGAGCATTTTTTAAACCATAAACAACCATCAAATCATCATCTTATGAAAGATTTACTAGGGCTTAGTACAAATGAGAGTTGGATCTCATACAAGATGAACATCAAAAAATCATCTAAAAGTATAGACAGATATGCATCCCCTATACTATTTAAACCCATACTAGAAGATAATGTTGTAAAGATTTACTTTTTTGCTTCAAGTATCAACAAAGAGTTTTTAAACCAACACTTTAGCATCCACTCAAAAGGTAAACCATTGCAAATATCTACACCAAAAGAGTTTGATATAGATCAGTTTTTAAAGCACTCTTTTAATGTTGATATAGATAAACATATAGACAAAAAGTACCATAAACACAAAAATTTTCTAAAGTTAGTAAATATATTTAAAACACTAAAGGCTCAAGTATGACAAAGATTGACACTCTGTTTCAAAGTTGTAGTATGGATTATGATGAGTTAAAGTATTATACACTTGATGAAGCTTTATTTAAAAATCATAATTTTGTAAAAACTTTAAATAGTTTTTTGTTTAACTACTCTAAGATTCAAGATAGATTTGAACAAAGTTTTTTTAAAAAAACTCTTTTAGAACTAAGAGAGATAAACAACGAAAATATCCCTTTTAGAGATGTTTTAACCATACTTGAAAAACTAAATATCTTAGATATAAAAACTTGGGATAAACTTATAAAAGTTAAAAACACCATAACATACAAACACCCTCTTGATATAAAAGATTTAAAAGATGCACTAGAGAGTTTTGAGACACTAAAACAAATCGATAAAAAAACAAAAAGCATCTTAAACAAAAACAAACCAACTCAAAAAGATGAAAAAACAAACTATATAGCATACACCATAGGCGATATATATGGAACTATTTTAGATAGCTTACAAAAAGACAGTAAAACAAAAAGACTTAAAGCTGGAAGTTACTTCTTTAGCTACTTTATGAAAACTTTACTCAAAAATATAAAAGATGATTTTGAGATACTTGTACCGTTTGTAGATAACGATATACTAAAACAAGAGCATAAAAATATAGGTATATTTCACGATAGATTTATAGCAAGTAGTACAAAATCTAAAGATGATATAAAAGATATACTTAAACAAAAAGTACAAAAAACATACGAAGATATAGCAAAAGATAAAGCCGATATACTAAAGACAAATATGTCAAACCATTTTATAGTAGCCAATGAAGATGAGCTAAAAAGTATAGATAAAAACATCATATTTGCATTGAACCGTATCTTGGATGCAAAAGAGTTACAAAGAGAGTTTACTTTTGATATAGAAAGAAGTTTTATAAAAGAGTACCAAGAGGAGTATATCAAAAAACATAAAATCAAATCTATTGAAGATATAAAACAAGATTTTAACTACTACTGTGTAGTTGTAGCTGATGGCGATAAGATGGGAACTAAGATAAAAACCTTAGCCACTGACAAACCAACAAACATAAAAGATATATCAAAAAAACTTTTTGATTTTTTTACCAAAGATGAAGATATATATAAAACTGTAAATCATAAATTTGGTGGTGAGTTGATATATGCAGGTGGTGATGACATACTAGCTATACTACCAGTAAAACAAGATGACAAAACATTTTTAGACTTTATAAATGGGATTGATAAAAAGTTTAAACATATAGTTGGTGAAGATGTAAGCTTAAGTTTTGGAGTAAATATATCGTACTATAAGTACCCACTAAGGGATGCTGTTGAGAATGCTTTTGAACTTTTACACAAAGCAAAACAAAACTCTACAAATACTATATGTATAGATATAACAAAACATTCTGGACAAACATTTGGCACTACTTTTAAACTATTTACAAACAGATACAATCTTTATAAAATACTACTAGATGACATAGTAAAACAAGAGGTACATCTGCCACATTCTATACACCATTCACTTAAAAACTACCAAACACCTATACTTGAAACATTTAAACAAAAAAGGGAGATAAACAACCTTTTTGAAACAATTTTCAACGATGCAAAAGAGGAACATAAAGCTGGTTTAGAGTTTTTAAAAGAGTATCTAAATGAAGTAAGTCCTAAAACAGAAGATGAGTTTAACAAACTTTTCTCAGAACTTAGCTTAGTAAAATTTTTAAGAGAGGACAGAGTATGAGATACTTACTTACATTTAAACCACTAAAACATTTTTTCTTTGGAAACAACAAAACATTCTCTCAAGATTATGTAGCAAAAAGTGAGTATTTTCCACAACCTACTCAACTACTTGGAGCTTTAAGACTCTTTATAGCTGAACAAAACAACCTTATGAGTATGCATAAAAACGGCAAATACTCAAACCACCCAGAGGAGTTAAAAAAGCTTATAGGGGATGCTAAAAGTGATGATTTTTACAAAAATGACAACTTAGGGGTTATAAAAAATCTTTCATCTATGTTTATAGTAGATAAATCTTTAGATGATGCCTACTTCTTTACCCCACTAGATATAGAGATATCTAAAAACCATATAAAAAGATATACTCTAAACAACTTTGAAGATGAATACTTTTTAAGTGATTATGATATAAAAAACTCATCTTTTCAACACTTAGCAGGTAGTGAGTTTTGGAAAGACTACATAGAGGATAAAGAGTTAAAAAACAACAGTATTAAAAGTTTTGATAGTGTATTTGTAACTCATACACAAGTTGGTATAGCACTTGAGGGTAAAAAAACCATAGATGGTGCATTTTATTCTAAAGTTGATTATACTTTAGATAAAGAGTATCTTTTTGCTTGTGTTGTAGAGCTTGAAGAGGATGTCATAAAAAATGGCATCATAAACTTAGGTGCTGAGAGTTCTTTGTTTGAGCTAAATATAAAAAAACTTCAAGATACAAACCTAGCACAACACATAATCATATCTCATCTTTTTAAGATGCCAACACCAACAAGCAAAGTGGTAGCCATAAGTGAAACTATCGCAGATACAAAAGAGTTTAAAGCAAAATTCCACATAACACCATTTTATAAAAACTTTGCTATGATAAAATCAAACAAAGCATATACAAAATTTGCTGGAAAAACAAAAAACTCAAGACTTATACCAAATGGAAGTGTATTTTACACACCACAAACATTGCCTAAAGCAAAAAATGCTTATGCAAAGATGGGCTTTAACCAATTTATATCAATCAATGGAGAAAAAAATGTATAAAAACAAAGCATATATAATCAAAACAAAAACAAATCTACATGTAGGAAGTGATGGAACAAACTTTGGTATAGTAGATAAAGAGGTTCAAAGAGATAGCATCACAAACCTACCAGTTATAAATGGTAGTAGCCTAAAAGGTGCTATAAGAGACCATTTTAAGGATTTGTTATCTTCAAACAACGACTTAGAGATAGGTAGCGAGATGGTTAAACCTTTTGTTTTTAAAACTATATTTGGCGATGAGCAAAAAAATCTTGATGAAGAGGATGCAAAAACTTACAACACCCTACCAAAACAAGGGCTTGTAAAGTTTGTAGATGCAAAACTTTTGTTTTTACCACTTAGAAGCAACAAAAAACCATACTTTCATGTTATATCTCAGTCAAATCTACAAGAGTGCAAAACACTCTTAAACTCTTTTGGCATCAAAGTGTCATTTGGCAATATACAAAACAGAAGAAAAAGTGTTGCAGTAAGCTACGATAAAGATGTTGTAGTTGAAGATGTAGAGTGCGATAGCATAGAGTTAGATATAAAAGAGTTAAAAAAGATATTTGGCATACAAAATCTTGCTATATTTACAGATGAAGATTTTAATGAAGCTGTATCAAACTTGCCCGTTATAGCTAGAAACTCTTTACAAGGTAGTGGCAACTTATGGTATGAAGAGGTTGTTCCAAGGGAGAGTATATTTTATACTGTTTTTTGTTACTACAACAATCTTGATGATGAAACACAAGACAAAAGAGGAAGAACAGACAAAAGAAAGTTTGAAAATGCTTACAAACTTTTTGAACAAAAACTACTTAAAGATGAGATACAAATAGGTGCTAATGCTTCTATAGGTTATGGTATATGTAACTTTTCACCACTAGGAGAAACTGATGAATAAAAAACATATAGACAAACTCATACCAAAAGCGATGCAAGAGCTTAGCACTTTAGTAAAAGATGGCACTATAGATAAAGTATATCAAGGTTATCTTGCTTCATTTGGAGCTACTGTTATACAAAGTGGTCTTTTACAAACTGTAATGTTTTACAGTGCAGATAAAAACAAAAACAAAGTTATAAAGATAATGTACGAACTTATAAAAGAAGAGCTAAAAGCAACACAACCAACTATGAAAGAGTTTTTACTTACAGATAACAACTACAAAAACTATGCTATAAAAAACAAAATCCTAGAGGCAAATATAGCTTGTAAACTCTCCATCAGAACCTTTGAACTTCAGGAGTAAGTATGGCTTTTTACTTTTTAAATAGGCTAGATAAGTCCATATCAAAACAAACTTTAGAAAAAGAGTTCAAAAAGTTTGGTAATCTAAAGTTTATAGGAAATATACAAGAAGATAAAAGAGACCCTAGTAAAAACTCAACTATCGCTGTGTTTAATTCTGTTGATGATACAACCAAACTAGAAGATTATTGTAAAGAAAATCGTATATATTTACAAGAAAAAAAAGATACAAACACTCAACAAAACACAAACCAAGATGCAAAAAAGCAACAAAACACATCTATACAAAACCCATCATTTTACTTCTACAAAGATGAAGCTTATGGAAAAAGTATAGAAGAGTTTAAACTTACAAACACTTATGAAAATCTATTTAATATAAAAGATAGTATAAGTTTTGAACTAACGACAACATACCCTGGGCTTTTAGTAGGAAGTGGCTACAACCATCCAAAACTAAAAGAAAATGATGATGATTTTCAACTAGGTTTTTTCTTTGACCATACTACAGGTTTACCACTTATAAGTGGTAGTAGCATAAAAGGTGTTTTAAGAAGTATATGTGAACATAAAGAGTTTGTAAAAGATGTTTATGCTACTGAGATAACAAATGAACTTTTTGAAGATGGCAGTGTGATATTTTACGATGCATTTATAGTAAAAGCAAAAGACAACAAAATCTTTGGAAGCGACTACATAACAAGCCATACAGATGGAGAGTTAAAAAACCCAAACCCTATAAAATTTTTAAAGATACTACCAGAGGTTACTTTTAGATTTCAGTTTGGTTTTAAAGATAAAAATAGTAAGTATTTAAAACTCTTTGAAGATATCATAAAAGATATAGGACTAGGAGCAAAAACTAACACAGGGTATGGGAAGTTTAAGTAGTAGC
>CAZSWW010000087.1:0-5931 GCA_964611265.1 uncultured Sulfurimonas sp.
TTCTTAAAGTTCCACATTTTGGTTTTTGGTCTATAGGAAAAGAAAAGGTATTTATACCTGCTGTTGGAGATAATAAAGTTTTAGTTTATACTCCAGATTTTAAATTTATACAAAATATAGAGACGGAGGGTTTACCTGTTTTTACATCCCTTTCTCCTGATAAAAACTATCTTTGTGTAACTTTTAGTGGTAAAAAATTTCCAGTTATCCAAATCATAGATACAAAAACTCTAAAGATAATTAAAAAGTTTGAATTTGATGGAAAAGTGTTGCATGTTCGTTGGTCAAGTATATATCCTAAACTTTATGTATCTGTAAATGATGCAAATAAAGTTGTAGTGATAAACACAAAACATTGGTATCTGCAAAAAGAGATATTTCAAATAAATAAACCATCAGGCATATTTATTTTTAAAGGGATTGAATAATGGGAAAAGTTTATTTAACTGGTGCTGGTCCAGGGGATATAGAGCTTTTAACTATGAAAGCTCATAGAGTTATACAAGAAGCAGATGTTATTATATATGACCGTTTAGCAAATCCCGATATGCTAAAAATAGCTAAAAATGGATGTGAATTTGTTTATGTTGGAAAAGAGGATGGTAGACATACTTTACCTCAAGATGAGATAAATGAAGTTATCTATCAAAATGCACTGAAATATAATGTTGTTGTTCGCTTAAAAGGTGGTGACCCATTTGTTTTTGGTCGTGGTGGTGAAGAGGGAAGTTACCTTTTTGATAGAGATATAAAGTTTGAGATTATTCCAGGGATTACATCTGCTATAAGTGTACCTGCTTATGCAGGAATACCAGTTACCCATCGTGGAGTAGCAGTTAGTTTTAGAGTTGTGACAGGTCACGAATCACCAAATAAAAAAGAGTCTCAAATACCATGGGATAATTTTAAAACAAACGATACTATCATATTTTTAATGGGTCTTCACAACCTATCTAAAATATCATCAAAACTTATAGAAATTGGAAAACCTAAAAATTACCCATGTGCTGTTATATCAAAAGGTACAACAAAAGAACAAAATGTAGTTATTGGTACATTAGAAGATATAGTTGAGAAATCAAAAGGTGTTCCAACTCCTGCACTTATCGTTGTAGGTGAAGTTGTAAACCTTAGAAAACAGTTAGATTGGTTTGCTAATACTTAGAAAGATTGTAACTATCCCAAAGATTTTTAGCATCTAAATTGCCATTGTCAATAGCTACTTTAGCATTGGTTTTGGCATCTTTAAAAATACCTTTTTCTACATATATCTCAGCTAGTAAATAGTTTGCTTCTATATCACCATTTTTTGCATTTATTTTTAACCATTCTATTGCTTTATCAAACTTTAAAAGTTGCATATAAATTCTTCCAACATTGTCTATGGATTTTTTATATCCATCTTTAGCAGAACTCTCAAGAAGTTTTGCACACATAGATATATTTTGGTCAATCCCATCACCCATATAGTACATTAATGCAAGATTATATGAAGCTTCTGCATGGTTATTTTGAGAAGCTTTTTTTAGATAATAAAAAGCTTGTATTTTATCTTTTTTTATTCCTAAAAGATAATTCATACCTTTTTTAAAATCATCATTACTATTTGCATAACCAAGAGATATGACTAAAAATAACACAACTAAAGATTTCATGAGTAAGTCCTTGTAAATTAACGCTTATTTTAAAGTAATTTTATGTTATTTATTATATCATATATAACACTACTTTAAGAGGAATAGATTATGAAAAAGATTTTAAAAATAGGTTTAATTGGATGTGTAGCTAGTATATTAATGAGTGGCTGTGCTAATAACTATTTAAATAGTAACAATTCTTATGATGTTAAAAGTGATGAGTATATTTATATAAAAAAAGATTTTTCAGCTTCTAATATACAACATATTATTATGGATATAGGTACAAAAAATGGTTGGAGAATGACTGAATTTAAATCAAATGAGATAATAGCTGAAAATAAATCAGATGCAAATTTAGAAGCGATAAGTATTCATTTTACAAATAAATACTTTTTTACAAGACCTAAGAATGATGATTTAGAAGAAATTATCGAAAATGCACTTCAAAACTAATGGACTTTTTTAAATATATACATGCAGTTGGAACAGGTGTTAAAGGTAATCGTGATTTAACTTTTGATGAAAGTATAGATATGATGACTCAAATACTAAAACAAAGTATTCCTAGTGAGCAAATATCTGCATTTTTACTAGGTTGGAGACTTAAACCTGAAACGGTAGATGAGTTTCGTGGTGCAGTTGAAGCTTGTGATAAATATATCAAAAAAATAGAAGTTTGTAACTCTATAGAATTAGGTTACCCTTTTGATGGTAAAGCTAAAAATCCTTATATATTCCCATTGGTCGCAAAGGTATTAGAATCTAAAAATTTAAATTTGGTACTTATTGGTGATGATAAACAACCAGCTAAGGATGGCATCACCATTAAAGAAATATCTCAAAATATGAAATTTGAATCAAATATACACTATTTTGATAGAGTTGATTTTTTTAAAGAGATGCATAACTTAACTGGTATTAGAAATAAACTTGGACTTAGGACAGCTTTTAATACCATAGAAAAATTACCACATGTTGCAAATAGTAAATATGCTATAACTGGAGTTTACCATAAACCTTATGTTCAAAAATATATAGATATATTTTCTCATAGATATGAAAGATTTGCTCTTATTCAGGGTAACGAGGGTACACCAGAGTTATTTTCTAAAGGGCGACTTTGGATAAGTGAAAAGAGTAATATAGATGAGTATATTATAGACCCTAAACACTATGGTATAGAGTATCAAAAATCATGGGATTGTATAACCTATGAAGAATCATTAGCTCAACTAAAAGACCCAAGTGATGAGTTTTTAAAACTAGCAAAATTAAATGGAGCTATATATCTTTTTGTAGTTAATCAAGCAAAAAGCATTGATGAAGCATTTGAGATGTTAGACTAAAGTTTTAAACTTTAGTCCAACTTAAGATATAATCCTGTGCTTTTTTATCAAGCATCTTCATCCTTTCTTTTCCTTTTGGTAATGTTTTTCTTAACCCTTTCATCTCTTTTAAAAACTCTGAGATATGCTCAGGAATAAGCATACTTAAGTATTTTCGTAGATGTTTTGCCATAGCAGGGGAACTACCAGAAGTGGAAACTGCTATAGTTAAATCACCTTTTTTTATATAAGATGGAAAAATAAAATCGCAATAATCAACTGAATCTACAGAGTTACATAAACAGTTATAATTTTTTGATTCTAAATATATCTCTTTTTGAAGATTTATATCATCAACAGCAACAACAACAATAGCAAAATCTTTAATATCACCGGAGTTATAACCACGACACTCATAACTAATGTTTTTTTCTTTTATTTTCGAGAGCATCTCATCTGAAAAATCTTTTGCTATTACATATATATCTTCTGTAAAATCTAGTAGATGGTCTAGTTTTTCATAAGCTATAAAACCACCACCAACTATAAGAATCTTTTTATTGTCTAATTTAAAAAAAGCAGGAAAATATGACATAATGGAATCCATTGTTTTAAGATATGTAATAATAACATATACAATTTAAAAAGTATTGATAAAAATCAATATTAATTTATATAAAGATAGATACAATCAGTATATAAAAAAAATAAAAAGTAGTTAAAATGACAAAAGAGATATTATCTAGGATTCAAAAGAAATTCCCATTAGTAGCAAAACCTTTTAAGGTTATAGCAGATGAACTAAACATATCAGAAGATGAGGTTTTACAAATTTTAAATGAACAAAAGCAAGAAAATATTATAAGACAAACATCAGCTATCTTCGATACAAAAAGGTTAGGTTATAAATCAAGTTTAGTGGCTTTTAAAATCGCTAATGATAAGATAGATAAAGCAGTAGATATAATTAACTCACACCCTGGAGTATCTCATAACTATGAGAGAAATCATCAGTTTAATATATGGTTTACTATGGCAGTAGCACCTGATTCTAAACTAGGATTAGATAAAACTATAGAGATTTTAGCAAACTTAACAGAGGCAGATGATTATATAATGCTACCAACATTAAAGTTATTTAAAATAAATGTTAAACTAAATACAACTGGTAAAGATGAGAAGAAAGAGAAGGTAAAAAAAGTTATACATAAAGATATAGAACTTAGTGAATTGCATCATAAAATAATACAAAAAATACAATATGATATAAAATTTGTTAGTGAACCTTTTTTAGATATTATAGAAGAATTAGATATTGATTATGATACTTTCTTTAAAATTTTAGATGAACTACAAGAGTCTGGTATGATGAGAAGATTTGCATCTATCTTAAATCATAGAAAAGCTGGTTTTAATGCAAATGCAATGGTTGTTTGGGATGTTGATGAAAAAGATGGTGAAAGTATAGGTGAGAGAGCTGCTAGTTTTAGTGCAGTAAGTCATTGTTACTTAAGACCAAAATACGAAAACTGGCCTTACAACCTTTTTACAATGGTTCACGGAAAAACGACAGATGAAACAAATAGTATTATAGAAGATATGTCAAAAGAGATACCATCTAAAAGTTATATGCCACTTTACTCATCAAGGGAGTTTAAAAAAGTTCGTATAGAGTACTTTACAAAATCTTTTGATGAGTGGGAAACTACTCATATAAAATAGTTAAAGCTTCTTTATCTACAATGATGTAAGAATAATCTTCTTTTTTGACAAATCCTAGTTTAGTGAATCTTTTAAGAATCCTAGATAATGTTTCAGGAGTCATATGTAGATATTGAGATAATTGGTTGTTTTTCATCTCTAATGCATCTTGATTTTCGCATATATATTTAGCTACTCTTGCAGTTGAGTCTAGTACAATATTTAGATTTATTACATTATCAAGATATTTAATTTTATGAGTTAAAGATTTAAAAATAGCAAGTGCTATATCTTTATTACATAAAAATTTTTCTTTAAATTCTTTGAAATCTATCTCAATGATAACACCATCTGTTTCAAAAGCTGAAGAAGCTGGATATGGAATAGATTCAAAAGTAGCCATCTCTGCAATAAAATTAATACCTTTAAATCTATGTAAAATTATCTCATTATTTTTAGGATTTATTTTATATACTTTTACTGTACCATCTAAAATTATTATTAAATTTTTCGGTATCTCTTTTTCATAAAATAATATTTCATTTTTTGAAAAAACTCTTTTTTTTGATATAGCTATAAGAGATTTTATATCATGTTCATCTAGTTTATTGAAAAAGCTTACATTTTTCAAATCATTTATCGTTACAACCATATACTGAATCTTTGTAAATTCATTTAATTACTTTCATTTATAAAACCTAAGTGTTAGAAAACACTTAGATTAAGAATATTTTAGTAAAGTCCCATTATCTCAAATTGAACATACCAAATAGCGATCGATGCTAAATAACCTACTAAAATTGTCCATGAGTGTTTCATATGAGCACCAAAAGTATAGATACCATGTAAACGACCCATAACACCAACACCAGCAGCAGAACCAAAAGATATAAGAGAACCACCAACACCAGCAGTCATAGTAACTAGCATCCATTGGTCAACACCCATTTCTGGAGATGATTTAAGTATAGCACTCATAACTGGAACATTATCTACAACAGCAGATAAAAAACCAACACCAACATTGGCTACAGTTGGACCAGCTACTTCATAAACATCATGGATATATTCTAAGAAACCTAGAAAGTGTAAAGCACCAACAGCTGAAAGGATACCAAAAAAGAAAAGTAATGTATCGTTTTCAACTTTTTGCATATTTACATAGATATTAAAACCATTTTGTCCTGATTTATGAAGATGAACAGCATATAGTTTAAGTATAGCCATACCAAACATCATACCCCACATAGCTGGAAAATGGAAAA
>CAZSWW010000088.1:0-5904 GCA_964611265.1 uncultured Sulfurimonas sp.
AAATTTTCACAACTAATTAGGTACAACAACCACATGAACGAAACAATATTAATAGTAGAAGATGAAGAAGATATACTAGACCTTATGGAATATACTCTTACTAAAGAGGGTTATGATGTTATCACTTGTATAGATACAACTAATGTTAAAGATATTTTAGATGAAGATGATGTATCTTTGATTTTGATGGATAGAAACTTACCATCTGTTGAGGGTACGAAGTTTATCTCATCTATCCGTAGTCTTGGTTACAATGAACCTGTAATCTATGTAAGTGCTAAAGATTCTAGTGACAATATACTAGAGGGATTTGAAGCTGGTGGTGATGATTATATAACAAAACCATTTAATTTAGATGAGTTTAAGGCTAGGGTAAAGGCTGTTATAAAACGAACATCTAAAGTTCAAGATATTTTAAAGTTTAAAGATATAACTTACAACACAGCAAACAAAACTTTTTCCATAGAAGATGAAGATATAAAATTAACACATCTTGAACATGATTTACTTTTAGAGTTTATGAAAAATGAAAATGTACTTTTAAGCAGAGAGGTTCTTTTAGAAAAAGTATGGGATGATTCTCTTAACAAACAGCTAAAAACTGTAAATGTAGCCATAAAAAGACTAAAAGAACATATAGACCCAACTGGTGAAAAGAACTATATTCAAGCTATTCGTGGTGAGGGTTACATACTTTGTTAAAGTTTCAAGAACTTGTTTTAAGAAAGTTTATAACTCTTTTTATAATCCTTTTTTTAAGTATTGGTGGTATTGTTTACTACTGGATAAAAGAGTTTTATATCTCTGGTATGAAAGAATCTCTAAAACAAAATATAGAGTTATTGTCTTATAAAATAGACAAAGATAATGACCTAGATTCACTCGCTAAAAAGATAAAAGATAACTTAGATATCAGGCTAACCATAATCTCCAAAGATGGTAAAGTTTTGGCTGAGAGTCACTTTAACAAAACTACAATGGATAATCACAAATACAGAAAAGAGATAATGGATGCCAACTCTAATGAATATGGGTTTATTATAAGACACTCAAAAACTATAGATAAAGACCTTTTATATATGGCTAAAAAATACTCTTTTAACACAAAAGTTTTATATATAAGAGTAGCCAAAGAGTTAAAAAGTATAAATGATGATATATACCTTTTAGGTATGAAGATTTTTGCTGTTTTAATCATATTTTTTATAGCTATTTTTGTAGTTACTTATAAGATTAGTATGCAAATTCAAGCACAAACAAAAAGAATTTTGCAGTTTTTAAAAGCATTAACAAAAAAGAAAAAAGACAACTACATATCGTCAGATTATTCAGAAGAATTTTCACAAATAACAAGACTTCTTACTAAAGTATCTCAAATACTTATAAAACAAGATAAACAAAAAGAAAAATATACCTTAAAGCTTAAAGCTTCAAATGAACAAAAAGATGATATTTTATCAGCCATAAGTCATGAGTTTAAAAACCCTATAGCTGTTATAAATGGGTATACTCAAACTTTGTTAGATGATTTAGATATAAATAAAAATATCCGTAAAAAGTTTTTAATGAAGATTTATAAAAATGGTAACAGAATAGATGAACTCATAGACACTCTTAGGTTGTCTACAAAGTTAGATAGTGGAAAGCAAACACTTAGCTATTCATCATTTAATCTTTATGCACTTTTAGTTGAGATAGTTGAAAATACAAAGCTTACACATAAAAATAGAGATATTTTAATAGAGGGTAGTAAAGATATACTGATAAAAGCTGATGAAACACTTTTTAGTATAGTTTTATCAAACTTTATAGAAAATGCTTGTAAATATTCTGAAGATGAAGTTATCATAAAGATAGATGATAACTCTATATCTGTCATAGATACCGGCATAGGTATAAAGGAAAAAGATATACCAAAAATCACAAATAAATTTTATAGAGTTTCATCAAACACTTGGAATAACTCCCTAGGTCTTGGACTATTTTTAGCCAACAACATTATAAAATTACATAATTTTACATTAACTATACAAAGTATTGAAAATGATGGTTCAACTTTTAAAGTTGAGTTTTAAGTTAAAAATCCCATAGATTTTTCACTATCAAAACTAGCATCTTTTTCTTTTTTTATCTCATCTATAAAATCTTTTGTATAAAATACAGGTTCATCTCTTACTGCTACTTTGTAAGCTGTGTTTTTTATTATAAGATTTATCTGCCCACCAGTTATACCAAATGTTGCTAACTTCTCAACATCAAAACTTTTTTCATACTCAGCATCAACTGGTAACATCTTTTTCCAAAGTTTTAACCGTTGTATCTCATTTGGTTTTTTGAACTCTATCTTATAGTTAAATCTTCTTGAAAATGCTTTATCTATGTTCTCAAGTAGGTTTGTTGTAGCTATAAGGATGCCTTTAAAGTTCTCAATCTGCTCTAAAAAGATATTTTGCATCTGGTTGTGCATCTGGTCAGCACCACTTGTAACTCCACTACTTCTAGCACCTAAAAATTGGTCTGCTTCATTTAGTAAAAGTATAGGTTCTGTTTTTGTTTTTTCACTTAGTTCATAAAAAGTATCGAAAATCTTTCTAACATTTTTTTCACTCTCCCCTACATACATAGAGAGTATCTTAGAACAATCAAACGATAACACTTGTCTTTTAAGAGATTTTGCCAAAGAGTGAGCTGTCATAGTTTTACCAGTTCCAGCTACACCATAGAAGATTATCCTAGCATCTATACCACTTTTTTTCTCCTTTATACCCCATTTAACTAAACGGTTTATAACCTCTTTATCTAGCTGTTTCATAAGGTCATTTAGAGTTTTTGATGTTTTTTCATTTAAAACAACATCTTCTAAAGTTGTACTACTCTCAACCAATTCAAAAGTATCTTGTTCCTCTATAAGTGCATCTAGTTTTAGTTTTCTTACTTTTTTGTTCTTTTGTGGGTGGATTATGCTTTGTAGTATCTCATCTACTATATAAAATGCACGGCTTATGCCACCAAAAGGGTTTAACATCTCTTCATAGTCTATAATTCCACTCTCTAAAAGGTGTGAACCCTCCTCTAAAAGTGAACGATTTTTAATCCTTTCATACTCATCTACTGAGATAAGTTCTATAAGGCTATTCATCTCCCTAAGAGATGCATCCGTTGAGCTGTACTCTTCACGAAGAAGTGCTATAAATATAACCTCTTCTAGTGCTGACATCTTTTTTTGTTTAAAAAATTTGTCTAATATTAGACTCTCTTTTGTTTGTTCTATCCTCTCTAAAATCCGTTTTTCAAGTAGTTGAACTTTGTTTAAAATTCTATCTATACCTAAAGAGTGTTCATGTGTGTTTTGTCTTATAACACTCATCTTTTGGTATAACTCTATCCTAAAAAACTGGTCTTGAAGATACTCTAAATGGTCATTGTAAGGTTTTATATCTGGTAAATCAACCTCTAATGTCCCATCTTGGAGAAGCTTCAAAAATGTTGGTGTTAAGCCTATAGCAGTGTTTAAAAGTTCTAATGGTGTTATATCTGAAATTTTAAGAGGTGCAAAACTTTGTTGATGCAACCAACCAAGTTCTAAAAGATTTTTTAACTCTTTTAAATTTTCTAAATGTTTATACTCATCAGTAGAAAAAAGTTCTTGTAAAACTTCTAAAACAAGAACATCATCCTGACCATCTACATACTTTTTTACTAAAGATTGAAGTATTTTCCCCTCGATAACTGAACACTTTAAATGTGTAAAGATTAAAGAGTTTTCAATATTTTTATTTTCTAAAAAATCTACCAATATTTTCAAAAATAGCCTTTTATTTTAATGATAGAATCATAGCTTAATTAATTTAAAAATGATAGAATTAATCTCATGAAACATAATAAACTTCTTGAACAATTTCGCTTGTTTTACCATACTAACTATCCTGATGATATGGAGATTCAGATAGAGTATTTCTCTATATTTGGTGGTTTAGAGGTTGAAGTAGATACTTCAAAACCTATAATTGAACTTATACAAAAGATAATCTTAAAAGATTTTTACAGATACAATGAAAAGATTAGAAAACTTACATCTAAAAATAAATACTCAAAAAGATTACTATATGCTCTAGCTGTTGGTGATAGACGGATATTTTCAGCATTTAACAAAGCTAACTTAAACAACCAAAATGGTGGGGAAGCTTTAAAATACTTAGAAGAAAATGGTGTAATTGAGATAGAATACTCAAGAGAAGAACCAGCAAGAAGCCTTCAGCCACATGGTAAACTAAAAAAAGAGATAGCAAGACATCGCATCTCCCATAAGGTACTTTTTAAAGAACCATTTGTAAGGTTTTGGTTTTACTTTGTTCAAAAATATACTAAAGATATACAAAATGGAGTTTATAAACAATTTTTTGAAAATTTCAATACTAAAAAAAATAGTTATACAAGTCTTATTTTTGAAGAGTTATCAGAGATACTTTTAAACTACCATTTAAGAGATTCACAAATACTAAGTTCAGGAAGTTATTGGGATAGAAATATTGAGATAGATATACTAACAATTACACAAGATGAAAAAAAGTATGTAGCTGAATGTAAGTGGAGAAATCATAAAATAAACAAAAAAGAGCTTCATAAACTACAAGAAAAATGTGAAACACTAAGTTTAGTTCCAAACCAAATTATTCTTTTTTCAAAAAGAGGTTTTTCAAAAGAGTTACTCCAGCTACAAGGTGGTAAACTAGCCCTTTATAGCTGTGATGATTTTAATGCACTTGTTAAAAAAACTTACGACACCTCTTTTAATGCACTATAAGCTTCTTGGATGCTTTGAAACTTTTGTGTGTAATGGTTTATCATTAAAGGTTCTTCATGTATAATCTTATCAGGGTGGTAGACTTTTGCAAGTTTATGGTAGTTTCTTTTTAAAATCTCTTTTGAAGCACCAACAGGACACTCTAGTATGGTATAAAACTTCAGTCGTTTATCTAGTTGGTTATTTTTACTAAGATTTCCAAAACTAAAAGATGCAAAATCACTATATAACTTACTTAAAAAATGGTTATCATATACATACTCTATGTGATAATGAAGAATATGTCGTTTATTTAATGTTTTATCAAATCTTGCTTTTGCTTTGTAATTTTTTACATCTACTACTAAACTCATATCTGTACCCCGTTCAACATAGACTTGTAGTTGTGAACGAAAGTAGTTCATAACCCATGCATTTGGGGTTTTAAGAGAGATTAAAATAGTGTCTTTATCGTAAACATAAAGATTTACTTTTACTGTCTCTGCTTTTTGCTTTTTATCTAGTTCTATTCGGATGGGTCTTGAAGAACATTTCATTAAAGACCTCTGAAAAAATTCACTAGAAAATTCATTTTGACTAGCTAAATCCTGACTAGCTTGAAGTAAGAATTGCTCCCTTATGCTATTTAATGCCTCATTTTTAAAAACTAAAACAGCATCTTGTAAAAAAAGCATACCACGGTGATGATGATTTAAAAACTCTTTCATCCATTCACTGTTAAGTGTTTCAAATTTGGTAGTAATACGAATAAGATTATCATGTAAAACAATATCCATAAGCTTACCTTCTTTTAATTTTTTAAGATTAAAGCAATTTTAGTTCCATAGTTTTTAAATACTCAAACTGTTAATTATAAGCTAATTTTAGTATAATCACGGTTATAAATTATATATGTATTATCCAAGGAAAATATTTTGCTCGAAAATATGAATGAAAAATGTGCAGTTGTAGGGATTTTTGGTCATGAGGAAGCTTCTAAATTAGCTTACTTTTCTCTTCACGCTCTTCAACACCGTGGTCAAGAAGCAGCAGGAATCTCCTCTTCTGATGAAAAAAAACTTCACACTATAAAAAATCGTGGTTTAGTAACTCGTGTTTTT
>CAZSWW010000089.1:0-5767 GCA_964611265.1 uncultured Sulfurimonas sp.
GCAGCAAACATCTCTGCAAAATTTTCTTCTTCTTCAAATGATTCGTTATCGAACGCCATTACCTATCCTCTGTTACATAAAAATTTCGTAATTATAACTAAATATTTATTATAATCTTATTAAATTAAAGAATCTTTATAAATTAATTCTTTTTTCTATTGCATCTACAACATTTTGGATAATCCAATCTGGTGTAGATGCCCCTGCACTAATCCCACAAAAAGATTTATTTTTGAACCAATCATAATCTAATTCTTTTTCATCTTCTATATGATAAGAATTTTCACAATTACCTTTAGAAATACTAAAAAGTTGTTTTGTATTTGATGAATTTTTACCACCAATTATAAGCATAATATCAGCTTTTTTAGATATCTCTCTAACTGCCTCTTGATTCTCAAATGTAGCATTACATATCGTATTAAAAACTCTTACCTCTTTATATCTTGGTATAAGATAATTAGCTATTTCAGTATAGTTTTCAACTCTTCTAGTTGTTTGTGCAACTAAAGCAATCTTATCTTTTAGTTTTAAATCAACCAAATCATCTACAGATGTAACCACTATAGCACCATTAATAGCATAACTTTTAACACCCTTTATCTCTGGATGCGATTCATCTCCAAAGATTACAACATCATAACCATCTTTACTCATATCACTACAAATTTGTTGTGGTTTAGTTACAAAGGGGCAAGTTGCATCTACAACATTAACACCATCTTGTTTTAACTCTTCTAATTCATGTTTTTGAATACCGTGAGTTCTAACTATTGCTTTATCACCTGATTTAAACTTTTTATGATCTTCTATTAAACCAACTTTATAATCAGATTCTAATCTACCTATCTCTTTATAATTATGGATTAATGGTCCATAAGTTGAAGAATTTTGATTCTCTTCAGCTATTTTTATAGCTCTTTTAACACCAAAACAAAAACCATAATTTTCTGCTAATTGTATTATCATTTAATTTAACTCTACTTTTGTAATTTTTTCTAATAGTTCAAAAAAGTTTGGAAAAGATGTATTAATACAATCCAAATCAGTTACTTTCATGCCACATTTAAGTCCAGCTATTATAAAACTCATAGCGATTCTATGATCACCATCACTATCTACAGTAGCTTTTTTAAATACACCACCTGTAATTTTATACCCATCATCATACTCATCTACCATAATTGAACAAGATTTTAAACCATCTACAACTGTTGAAATTCTATCTGATTCTTTTACTCTCAGTTCTTCAGCATTTTTTACGATACTTTCACCATCTGCACAAGCCATAGCAATAGAAAGTGCCGGTAGTTCATCTATAAGCCAAGATATATTTTCTTCAACAATAACACCTTTTAAAGGTGCATATTTTACAGTTATATTACCTATAGGTTCATATTTATCATCAATTATATCATAAGTTATATCAGCACCCATCTTTTGAAGCACTTTAAATGCTTCTATCCGTGTTGAATTTAAGGTAATCCCCTCTAATATGATACTAGAATTTGGTGTAATAGCACAAGCTACAGCAAAGAAAAAGGCACTAGATGGATCAGCTGGAACTCTGATACTTAAAGGACTTAATAAGTTTTGCATAGGAGTGATAGTAGTTGTTAAACCATCCACTACTACATCTGCACCCATACCTTTTAACATCCTCTCAGTATGGTCACGAGATAATTCAGGTTCACTATATTTACAAACACCATCTGCTCTTAATGCAGCTAAAATCATACAAGATTTTACTTGTGCAGAAGCTATTTTACTAACATAATCAAATGATTTAAGAGAAGCCCCTCTAATGCTAAGTGGAGCTAAATCACCCTCTTTTCTACCATCTAGTTTCGCACCTATACTTATAAGTGGATTTGTCACCCTCTTCATTGGGCGACGACGAAGATACTCATCCCCCGTAAGTACAAAATGACCATTTGCAGAACTTAAAAGCCCACAAAAAAGCCTCATACCTGTACCTGAGTTTCCACAGTCAAGTATCTCAGATGGTTCTTTTATACCAGATGAACTAATCTTTATAGTTGTACCATCATCTAAAACTTTAGCACCAAGATTTTCAACAATTTTTAAAGTATTTAAAGTATCTTCTGCTCTTAAAAAGTTTGTAATTACACTTTCACCATCTGCAAGCATTGCAAACATCGCACTTCTATGAGATATAGACTTATCTGGAGCAATATCATTTATCTTTAATGAAAAACTATCAGTTACTGGTAAAACTTCTACAAAACTCATCTTAAACCAATTCCTAGTTCTGAGTTTAGTGCATTTAAGATAGAATCCATAGCTAAAGTTATATCTTCCTCTTCAAGTGTTTTTTCATCACTTCTTAACATAAATCTTATAGATAAACTTACATTATCACCCAATGATTCATCGCTATACTTATCTACTGGATAGAATCTTATAAGTTCATCTGTTGCATTTTTTTCTATAACTTCTTTTATAGTTTCATATTTAACAGAACTTGAAACAATTATACTTAAGTCTCTAAAAGATGCTTGATACTTAGATGTTGGTTTTGCTTTTTTTAGTTCAAATTGTAATTTTTCAAAATCTAATTCACAAGCAAATGTTTCATCTAGTCCATACTCTTTTTGAACCGTAGGATGCAACTTAAATAACTCCCCAATAACTTCACCATTTTGAATGATAGATGCTGACTGATAAGTATGAGATAAAGAGTGAGTAGTTTCAAACTCTTTTAGTTCAAAACTACCTATAACATCAGATACTTTTTGTGCAAAAAATGCAAAATCAATCTTTGATGGTTTACCAAGATTACTTAACGATTCTTTAGTTACATCACCACTAAATATCATTGCCATTTTTAATGATTCATCTCTATTTGCATTGAAAACTGAACCAACTTCAAAAAGTCTAACAGATGCATAACCATTTTTTACATTAGCCGATGTAGCTTTAAGTAAACCTGTTAAAAGAGTTGTTCTCAATGTATCTAAAGTATTTACAATAGGGTTTAAAATCTCTTGTTTATCAGATATAGTTTCAAAACCATACTTTGTTAAAGTTTTTTTCTCATCAAATACAAAATGTATAGATTCATTAAAACCACTTTGAGATGCTTTATGTCTATAAACAGTTCTTTTTTTATATTTAAAATAGTCATCTTCTAGTTGGTTTTTCTCAGTAAATACAAAAGGTTTTGATGGTATGTTATCAATACCAACTAAACGAACTATCTCTTCAATAATATCTTGTTTATGTGATATATCATGTCTAAATCTAGGTACAGTTACAACAAAGCCATTAGATGAAGATTTTGATGTATTAAATCCTAAGTTTTTTAGTAGTTTATTAATTCTTTGAGCATCTATTTTTGCCCCAATAATTTCATCTATATCTTTATGACTTACACTAACTATTTTCTCAGGGTAAGAGTTACCTACTCCCATAGTACCACCATAAAATGATGATGATGAGTTTTCCTCTATCATATCTAAAACATAAGATATACCTTTAGCTAACTCAGGTTCACTCCCTCTTGATGTTTTATAGTACATTGGTCCAGAAGCTATTTTACACTCTTGCATCTGCTTAGATATAACATCTGGTGCTATATAACTAGCTTCTACTAAAACATTACCATCTTTATAATCTACCTTAGATACATCTTCTTGAATAATCCCAACAGTAGATAATTTTTGATTTGATACTATAGAAGCATAACCATTTTCATCTTTACGAAGTTCTATAATGGCCTTTAGTTCATTATCGTCATCATTGCATAATAAAGAAAATTTATATGCTCTTAAAATAACACCTGTAGAGTGTGTAGCATATAACATAAGTGATTCTATGTCTGTATCTCTATTTTCATCGATTTGAGAAAGTCTAAGTTTTACCATAAATGGAATTACAAGTGAATTTAAATCAACAGCTTTATATTCTAGGTTTACATTTAAATCTTTATCATGTTTTATACTAAGTATCCTACCGATACCTACTTTTTTATCCTCTTTATCATTAACTGTTGTTTCTTTAATAGGTCTATCAAAAGCAGCACTTAAATCCCTTGCTACACCACGGATACTTAAACAATCACCTCTATTGGCAGTAAGTTCTATCTCTATTACATCATCACGAAAGATATGGTTAGTAGATACTTCTTGCCCTAGTTTATAATCTCCAATGCTTGAATCAATCTCCATAATACCTTTTCCAGTATCTTCAAGACCAATCTCACTAGATGAACAAATCATACCCTCAGATTCTACACCACGAAGTTTTACAGGTTTGATAGCCATACCACTTGGCATCGTAGTTCCTACAGTAGCTACAACTACATCTATACCTTCTCTTACATTTGAAGCACCACAAACAATCTGGCGAACACTAGACCCAATATCTACTTTACATACACTAAGTTTATCTGCATCTGGATGCTTTTCACACTCTAAAACTCTACCAAATACTATTTTTTTAGGTACATTATATGATTTTAAACTATCTACTTCTAATCCTATAGAATTAAATGTTTTACATATATCTTCTGTAGTGATTCCATCTAAATTTATCCATTCGTTTAACCAACTTCTAGTTACTATCATTGAAACTGCTCCAGTAGTTTAATATCTCCCTCAAATAAAGAACGAAGATCGCCTATCTGATGGATAAGCATTGCAAATCTCTCTACACCTAAACCAAAAGCATAACCACTAACATTTTCATATTTAACAGCTTCAAAAACATTTGGATCAACGATACCACATCCCAAGACTTCTAACCAACCCGTTTTAGAACATACTCTACACCCCTCACCCTTACAAAAAACACAGCTAATATCTACCTCTGCTGATGGCTCAGTAAACGGGAAAAAAGATGGGCGAAAACGAACCTCTACATTTCCAAACATATACTTTAAAAAATCTTCTAAAATAAATTTTAGATTTGCAAATGAAACTTTACCCTCTTCATCTACTAAAAGACCCTCTATCTGATGAAACATTGGTGTATGTGTTAGATCATAATCACGACGAAAAACAGCACCAGGAGCTATCATACGGATAGGTGGTTTAGTACTCATCATAGTTCTTATCTGAACAGGTGAAGTATGTGTACGAAGAAGCATCTCATCTTTAAAGTAAAATGTATCTTGCATATCTCTTGCTGGATGATATTTTGGAAGATTTAATGCTTCAAAGTTATTAAAGTCATCCTCTACCATACCACCTGTTTTTACAGCGAAGTTCATAGATGAGAAATATTCAACAATTCTATCCATAGTCTCCATTACTGGATGTAATGCCCCTGCCTCACTTGTTGTTGAGTACAAAGAAACATCTATAGCTTCCTCTTTCATAGCATTTTGTAACTCTAAAGTTTGTAGAGTTATTTTTCTAGCTGTAAACTCATTCATAAGTGTTGACTTGTGAGTATTTAACTCTTTTGCTATTTTTGACTTTTCCTCATTTGGAGCTGTCTTCATCTTAGCAAATTCTACAGCTAAAACACCTTTTTTACCAAACACAGAGATGCGAATCTCTTCAAGCTTTTCAACACTCTGTGCCTCTTTTATTGCATCATACCATTGTTTCAATATGTATCCTAGTATCTGAAAATTTTACCACATTATAGTTAAATTTTATTTATATATAGCTTCATTTTTTAGATTACTTATAGAACTTTCCGTCTTACTAACTCCAAAAATAGCAAAAATAAAACTAATATCAACAATACCTTTACTTAACAAACTTTTACAACCAAAGATCTAAACTATTATCTTATC
>CAZSWW010000090.1:0-5749 GCA_964611265.1 uncultured Sulfurimonas sp.
TACAAAATCATAAAAAGGAAAAATAATGGCAGAAGTAAAAACAAAAAAAACAAACACAGAACGCATAAAAAGAATATATAACTTATGTGAAGAACATTTTGGCGATGTTAGATTTGTAGGTATAAAGTTCCATAAAAAAATTGGTTGGATAGCAAAAGTTCAGTTTGATGGTGATTTTGAAAACCTAACAGCTGATGGTGAAACGAGTGTAGAAGCTCTTCGTAACCTAAAAAACCGTGTTAAAAAAATCATAAAAAGATATAATGCAGTTTAAAAGTAAAACGACCAACACACCAGGGAGGTCGTTTATGGGTGTAATGATACACTATTTATCTTACACTTAGTTTAGGCATCTTTAAAAGTTATTCACATAGTGTTGTAACAAGTGAATAACTTTTAAAAAATTTATTTTCACTTATTCACACTTTAAGTATTTATTCACCTCTTTTATAAAATCAACTTTACTTTTTATATGATATTTTTTATCATAAAGTTCAAATTCCAATTCACTTGCATGAAGTAAAAGTCTTGAAGCCCCACTTTTTTCTATCCTAGTTTTAGCATCTAACTCTTTATCTAAAAACTTAACTATATCTTCTTCATTTTGAGCATAAATCGGGTCACCAACTATGGGATGTTTAACATGAAATAGATGCACTCTTATCTGATGTTGTCTCCCTGTATATGGTGAACATTCAACTAAAGTCATATCTTTGTCTTTCAAGTAACTCAGTGGTTTTATATCTGTTTTTGATGCTTTTCCATCTTGATGCACTTTTACTACCATACGAACTATGGCACTTTCATCTTGTTTTCGTAAAAGTGGTTCTTCTATGGTTATAGCATCTTTAAACTCTCCATGAACAAGTGCAAGATACTTTTTTTTCATATCTCTTTGTTCAAACATCATTTTTATATCTCTTTCACTCTCTTTGTTCCTTGCACATAAGACTAAACCACTTGTTTCTTGGTCTATGCGATGGGCAATATTTGCATCTTTACCAAACTGATACTTTAACTCATCTATAAGTGAATATGGAGTTTTTCTATTTTGAGGGTGGATTAAAACACCACTAGGTTTATCAAACACCACAAACTCATCAAAAACAGAGTTTGGTTCTAACCCTTTTGTTATAGGTTCAAAGTATATAAATTCTATATCACCCTCTATTTCGGTGGATGCTTTTGTGATAGGCTCTCCACCTACTAAAACTCTACCTTTAGATATAAATCGTTGAGCCTCTCTTTGTGTATAGTCTAACTCTTTTATTAAAAATAGAAACACTTTTTGTTTTTTTTCAACAGTCATTTTTTTTATAACAAATGGCAAAATTTTACCCCTTTTTAATCATCTTTTTTATATACTTCGTGACTTTAAAATTTATGAATTTTAGCATAAATACCCTACAAAATTATCAAAAGGCAAATTAATGATCGATAGATATTCAAGAGAAGAGATGGCATCAAAATGGACTTATCAAGCAAAGTATCAAGCTTGGTTAGATGTGGAAAAAGCAGTTGTAAAAGCATGGGCAAAACTTGGAAAGATTCCACAAGAAGATGCAGATAAGATTGTTAAAAATGCTGGATTTGATATAAAACGCATAGATGAGATAGAAGCAGTAACAAGACACGACCTTATAGCTTTCACAACTTCAGTTTCTGAAACATTAGGTGATGAAAGTCGTTGGTTTCACTATGGTATGACATCTTCTGATACTATAGATACAGCAGTTGCAGTGCAGATGAAAGACTCTTTAGAGTTAGTTATAAAAGATGTTAAGATGATTATGGAGTCTATCAAAAAAAGAGCTGAGGAACATAAAATGACTCTTATGGTTGGTAGAAGTCACGGTATCCATGGTGAGCCTATAACATTTGGTTTAGTGTTAGCTGTTTGGTATGATGAGATGGCAAGACACCTACTAAACTTAGAACAAACTATGGAAGTTATATGTGTTGGACAAGTTAGTGGTGCTATGGGTAACTTTGCTCATGCTCCTCTTGAACTTGAAGATTATACTTGTGAAGAGTTAGGTCTAAAATCTGCTCCAGCTTCTAACCAAGTAATTCAGCGAGATAGATATGCAAGACTAGCTACTGCACTAGCTGTTATGGCATCAAGCATCGAAAAATTCGCAGTTCAAGTTCGTCACTGGCAAAGAACAGAAGTTTATGAGTGTGAAGAGTTTTTCGCAAAAGGGCAAAAAGGTTCATCTGCGATGCCACATAAAAGGAACCCTATACTAACAGAAAACATAACAGGGTTAGCTAGAATGATAAGAGCTTATGCAACTCCAGCTATGGAAAATGTTGCTCTATGGCACGAAAGAGATATAAGTCACTCTTCAACTGAGAGATTTTGGTTACCAGATGCATTTATAACAACTGACTTTATGTTACACCGTATGAACAATGTTATAGCAAACCTTACAGTTTATCCTGAAAATATGATGAAAAACCTAAACCTAACTGGTGGACTTGTTTTCTCTCAAAGAGTTCTTTTAGAGTTACCTCTTCAAGGTGTATCTCGTGAAGATGCTTATAGAATTGTTCAAAGAAATGCTATGAAAGTTTGGGAAGAGATTCAAAATGGTCGTCCAACTACAAATGAAGCAGGTGAAAGTCTGTACCTTAACCACCTTTTAGCAGATGATGAACTTAGAAGTAAACTTAGTGAAGAACAGATTAGAGAGTGTTTTAACTACGATTATTATACTAAAAATGTAGATGCTATCTTTAAAAGGGTTTTTAAATAAAGGCTAAAAAATGTATGCAGTAACTTTTGATATAGATACAAACTGTTTAGGTGAACAGTATCATAATGATTCAAGCACAAATGCTTATGGAGATATCCGTAAGTTTATGGAAGCTAATCATTTTAAGTGGCAACAAGGTAGTGTTTATTTTGGAGATGCAACTATAAATGCTGTTAATTGTGTTTTGATTATTCAAAAGTTATCAAAAACTTACCCTTGGTTTGTTGCTTGTGTAAAAGATGTAAGGATGCTTCGCATAGAAGAAAATAATGATTTACTCCCAGCTTTAGGAATATAAATGACAATAAATGTTATAAAAAGAAATGGTCGTATAGAACCACTAGATATTACAAAAATACAAAAATACACTTCTGATGCTGTAAAAGGCTTAGATAATGTAAGCCAAAGTGAACTTGAAGTTGATGCTCATCTTCATTTTCGTGATGGTATAACATCAAAAGAGATACAACAAACTCTTATAAAAACAGCAGTTGATAAGATAGATATAGATGCACCAAACTGGACTTTTGTTGCTTCAAGACTATTTTTATTTGACCTTTATCATCAAGTAAATGGTTATAATGGTTACTCAACACTTGAGAAATACTTTGAAAAAGGTGAGAAAGAGGGTCGAATCCTTAAAGGGTTAAAAGATTTATATAATTTAGATGAACTACAAAAATATATAAAACCTGAAAGAGATTTACAGTTTAACTACCTTGGTGTTAAAACTCTTTACGATAGATACCTTATAAAAGATGCTGATGGTAAAGCGATAGAATTACCACAACATATGTTTATGGCTATAGCTATGTTTTTGGCTCAAAGGGAAGAGAAAAGACAAGAGTGGGCTATAAAGTTTTATAATATGATTAGTAAGTTTGAAGTGATGCTTGCAACTCCAACTTTGTCAAATGCTAGAACAGTTAGACATCAACTAAGTTCTTGCTACATCGGTTCAACACCTGACAACATCGAGGGTATCTTTGATGCTTATGCTGAGATGGCAATGCTTTCTAAGTTTGGTGGTGGAATCGGTTGGGATTGGACTGGTGTTCGCTCAATGGGTTCATATATAGATGGTCATAAAAATGCAGCTGGTGGAACTGTACCATTTTTAAAAATAACAAATGATATAGCCATAGCAGTTGACCAACTAGGAACAAGAAAAGGTGCTATAGCCGTTTACTTAGAACCGTGGCATATAGATGTAAACAACTTTTTAGATCTAAAGAAAAACTCTGGTGAAGAAAGAAGAAGAGCTCACGACCTTTTCCCAGCAATGTGGTTAAATGACCTTTTTATGCAAAGAGTTCAAGAGGATGCTATCTGGACACTTTTTGACCCTTATGATGTTGGGGAATTAGCAACACTTTATGGTGAAGATTTTAACAAAAAATATATAGAGTTTGAAAATGATGAAACACTTATAAGAGAAACTATAAAAGCAAAAGATTTATGGAAAAAGATTTTAACATCTTACTTTGAAACTGGAAGCCCTTTTTTATGTTTTAAAGACAATGCAAACCGTGCCAATCCAAATGACCATACAGGAACTATAAGAAGTTCAAACCTATGTACAGAGATTTTTCAAAATACTAACCCTAATCATTATAAAATAAAATTTATTTTTGAAAATGGTGAAAGCATCTCTTATGAAGAAAATGAGATGGTAAAAGTAGATAGTGGTATGGAAAAACCTGCTAAAAAAGTTACAGCACTTGACTCTTTAGGTGGGATGCCAATCTTTGTAGTGGAAAAAGAGAAAGTAAATGGCGATACAGCAGTTTGTAATCTTGCATCTGTGAACTTTTCTCGTGTAAGCACAAAAGAAGATATAGATAGAATCGTACCTATCGCTATAAGATGTTTAGATAATGTTATAGACTTAAACTTCTACCCTGTAGAGAAAGTAAAACGAACTAACATGAAAACTCGTTCTATCGGTCTTGGTGTGATGGGTGAGTCTCAAATGTTAGCAGAAAATGGCATCTTATGGGGTACTCAAGAACATTTTGACAAGATAGATGAACTTATGGAAGCTGTTAGTTTTAATGCTATCTCAGCATCTAGTGATTTAGCAAAAGAAAAAGGTACTTATGCTGAGTTTGAGGGTTCTAAGTGGTCAAAAGGGATTATGCCTCAAGACCATGCAACTCCAGAGGTTCAAAATCTTGTTGACCGTGGTGGACTTTTTGCATCTGCCTATGATTGGGATGCTCTTCGCTCTAAAGTTAAAAATCAAGGTATCAGGAATGGTTACCTTATGGCAGTAGCACCAACTTCATCTATATCTATCTTAACAGGAACTACTCAAGCGATAGAACCAGTTTATAAAAGAAAATGGTATGAAGAAAATCTAAGTGGACTTATCCCTGTAGTTGTACCTAAGCTTTCAGCTGAAACATGGGCTTACTACACTCCAGCTTATGACTTAGACCAAACTATACTTGTAAAAGCAGCAGCAATTCGTCAAAAATGGATAGACCAAGGTCAAAGTTTAAACATCTTTATAACACTAGATAAAGCAAGTGGAAGATACCTAAATGAGATATATATGTTAGCATGGAGACTAGGCTTAAAATCAACTTACTACCTTCGTTCACAATCTCCTGAGAGTTCAAATGATGTAGAAGATAGAAGTATGGAATGTGTAGGTTGTCAATAAAATGAAACCACTTTTAGCAACTCAGTTTGATGAGTTTTTAAAAAGATTTGACTTTTGTAAAGATGGTGAAGTTCAAAATGTAACTATAAAATCACCATCTGAAATATCTATAAAACTAACCACACAAGATAGTGCAAAAGATTTTGACTGGATTAGTATAACACTTGAGTTTTCAGGTGTTATAGATGCTTCTTTGGTCGATAGTTCTAAACTGCATCTTTTAGATATGGGTGATGGTATCTCATTAGAAAAAAATAAAACAGATTTTATTTTTAAGATAAATAATTCTACACTTTTTATAAAATTTTCTACTTTAAAGTTT
>CAZSWW010000091.1:0-5740 GCA_964611265.1 uncultured Sulfurimonas sp.
GTTAATAATTTGGCTAAAGTAGTTTAAGAACTACTTGCCAAATCACTGAACTTAATATCCCAGCTGCAAAACCAGCAATAATATCATCACCCATAACACCAATCCCACCTTTAGCTTCACGGTCAATTTTTCCTATGATAGATGGCTTTTTTATGTCAAAATATCTAAACAAAGCAAATGATAAAATAGACTGAATTAAAAAACCATTTTCAATGTTAGAAATCTCACCTATACCTATACTTATAGCAGGAGCAACACTAAGTGCAAACCACATACCGGCTAACTCATCTATCACAATACTTTTATCATCATGTGTACCAGTTAGTTCTTCATACTTATTTATCTGTTTAATAGCAACAATACTTATAAGAGTAGTAGCTAAAAACAAAGTGTATGCATCAAAATAGATTAGGATTAGCATCCCTAAAGGTAAAGATACTAATGTTCCAACAGTTCCTGGTGCAAATGGAGCTAATCCACTATATCCTAGTGTTATAAAAAATCTATTCATATTGTCCTCTTATGTAAGTGATGTAGTCTGATGTAGTTTAATAAGTTCTAAGTAGAAATCTTGTTCAGTATGTTCTTCTAAAATACCCTCTACCGGTAGTAAGTCATAGTAAAGTTTTTCTAAGTTCTGAAATCTATCTGGAAAAAGTTTTGAAAGTAAAAAAGCAGATATCTCTTTTCTTACCAATATTGTTGGTGGGAGTATACCAAGTTTTAAAAGTTCTAAAATAGAATCTGCTCTATAAGAGATTTGATGATGCTGACCATGTGGACAACTCTCTTTACTAACAAGAGTAGTACATTCATTACAGTATACATATTCATTTTCTATCTGTATATTTATATCTATACCGATAACTCTATCTATGATTGATTTATGAGAATTACAATCGTAAAACATCCCAAGCCCAGCATGGTTACTACCAATGATTAAGTTATTGCACCCATGATTTTTAGCTACTATTGCATCTATTATAAGTTCATTATAACCAGCAAAAACATAACTATTTTCAATAGGTACTATAACTACACGATTTTTAGGTAGAAAATTATTTATAAAAAATTCTAAAGATTTTTTTCTTATATCGTAAGTTAAATCTGTATTATCATAAGGTTTTAATAAAAATATTACAAGAAGATCAGAAGCATCTACAGATTGTCTAATCAACCTTTCATGGGCTCTATGTAAAGGGTTTGCAGCTATAAATATCGATGTTATATTTTTAGCATCTATCAACTCTTTTGCTGTTTGAATTATTTGTAAATTTTTATTTGAAGATGATTCTATTAACTCAAATTTACCAGATATTGCCCATGAACCTATTCTTTTTAATGTTTTTTTTACACCAGGATGAGTTAAATCATCTGTTCCATATATATGTTTAACTCTATCTTTAGGGTTTATCATAAAAGTTTCATCAACTATTAAAGTTGCAAACTCTTTTTCTTGACAAATAATAGTTACCTCTTCACCCACTTCCAATGATGCGATGATTTTTTCATTTTTTTCACCAGATGGTGATAATATAAAAGGGAAAGGAAATGATTTTGAGTCAATAAGACCAGTATCTAAAACTTTTGCTGATTCTTCTTTACCCATAAGTCCAGTAACTGGGTATAAGAGATTTGCTTTAACTAACTCAAGTGCAGAAGAAGCTTCTTGGTCAATTAAAATTGTTTTATTTTTTCTTGATAATGTCATATTTTTTTCGTTTTTCCCATAAGCTTTTACGAGAAATTCCTAGTTTTTTAGATAACTCAGTATCTGGGTATTTACTTTGATAGTTTAATACTATATATTTTACATAATCTTCTATCGGTAAAATATCATCATTATCAAACACATTACTTTCACTCTTTATCTCAATAATTGGATGCTTTACATCTTCTACTTTATCACTACTTGCTACAACAACTTGTTTGTTAGCTATTAGGTCGCAGAAAGTTTGTTTATCTGTTTTTTTAAGAAGTTGATAATTTGTAATATATATGATGCAGTTATGTGCAACTGTACTTATCTCATTGATAGCTTTTGGGTCACTTAAAGACAAGAAGTGTATAGGCATATTTTTTGAAGTTGCATGTTTAAATGCAAATGCATCTGCATATTTTTGAAAACTTGAAGATATATATATAGGTAATTCAATATTTTTATGAATAAATTCATTTGGAATATCTTCAAATGTATGTTTTAGATATTTTTCATAAGCTTCATTTCTCTTTTTTAGTTTTTCATAATCTTGATAATGATCTATTTTTCTTATAAGTTCTTCTATCATAAATGGTTTTAAGATATAATCTTTTGCACCAGCTGCTAATGGTTTAGAAACAGTATCATTGCTAATATATGAAACCATTAAAATAACAATCGATTTTTTAAATGTTTCTATAACTGGATGAAAATCTTGTCCATTTATATTTGTAGATAACAAAACTACATCATAGTTACTACTTTTGATAGCATCTTTTGTAGATGTACACATCTCACAAGTGTGACCCTTTTCCCCTAGTTTTGTAGCGATACTCTGTGCTAAATAAACTTCATTTTCTATAATTAGTATTTTCATATCTATATCTTTGTCCAATCAAAATATTTTAAATTTGCATTTGCTATAACACCAACACCTTCTGCTCGACCTATAAAACCTAGCTTTTCTGTTGTTGTTGCTTTTATGTTAACTCTTGAACTATCTATATTTAAAATAGAACTTAGAACTCTTCTCATCTGTAGCTTATAGTTACCTATACGAGGTTTTTGTGCAGCTATAGTTAAATCTACATTGATAATAACAAAACCAAAATTAGTAAGTTTTTCAACCACTTTTTGTAGTAATATTTTAGAATCAATATTTTTAAAGATGTCATCATTATCAGGAAACAACATACCAATATCGCCCATACCAGAAGCACCAAGCAAAGCATCTATAAGTGCATGGATAGCTACATCACCATCACTATGTGCTAAAAATCCAAAGTCAGAATCTATCTTAACCCCACCTAAAAACATCTCTGAGTCTTCATCAAAAGCATGAACATCAAAACCATTTCCACTAAGTATGTCATTTGATGGTTTTTTTAAACAAGGTATTTTGTTCAAATCACTTATATAAGTGATTTTATGAGCATCTTCTTTACCTAATATAAATTTTCTACTACCACCATTTTCTACAATAGCACTACTCTCATCTGTAAATTCTTCATCTGTTTTTAATGCATCTTTTAAAATATCTGTTAATGATAATTGAGGAGTTTGAACCCTTTTTACACTATCTCTATCTATAGTTTTATTTTCATATACTATAGTGTCTGTTACTTTTAGATAAGGAACAATACAATCAGCTTGGTCTTTATAAGAGATGATTGATTTTAAAAAATCTTCATCTATACAGGCTCTAGCTATATCACTAACAAGTGTGTATTTTGTATCTACTTGCATTAATGCATTTTTTAAAGATTGTTGTCTAGTATTGCCACCTGCTATAAATGTAAAATCAGCATAATTTTTCATAAAGTCAATATCATCTTTAGATGATGTAATAATAATTTTCTTAAAAAGTTTAGAACTTTGTAGTTTATTTGCCACAAATTGCCATAATGGTTCATGGTCTATACGCAACCATTGTTTTTTTATATCCATCTCAAATCGGCTAGAACTCCCAGCAGCAAGTAAGATAAGGGTTAAATCAGACAATAATACTCCTACACTTAATCTTAGTTATCTTGTATCAAAATGAGTTGTTTCAACTCATCACAAGTGTTACGAAATTATACACTCATCCTCTTAATATTATATTAAGTAAGAGGATATGAACAATTTACTTCTTGCATAATTGAACAAAAAAAATCATAAAAAGTAAAATAAAAATTTAAAAAAATGGGGATTAAGATTAGTTTAAATAAGTAGTTTAAAAATCACTATATTTTTCAAGAAGTAAGATAAAAACTTACTTCTTAAATATATATTATTTTTCTATTTTTGGACCATAAGGTGAATAGTCTGTATTTTTACCATCGTTATATCTATCATAATTTTTGATAAACATCTCAGCTAACTCATCACGAGTTCTATCAAATTCATCTTTATCAGCCCAAGCATTACGAGGATTTAAAATATCAGGGTTGATATCACCTAAAGTTTTTGGCACTTGAAGTCCAAATGTTTTAGTTGTATCAAATTCACAGTCCTGAATACTTCCATCTAAGATAGCATTTATACAAGCACGAGTATCTTTGATGCTCATTCTATGACCAACACCATATTTACCACCTGTCCAACCAGTGTTTACAAGATATACATTTACATTATGCTCATCTATCTTTTCACCAAGAAGTTTTGCATAAACTGTTGGATGAAGTGGTAAAAAAGCCTCTCCAAAACAAGCACTAAAAGTAGCAACTGGCTCAGTTATACCTCTTTCAGTTCCAGCAACTTTAGCAGTATAACCACTTAAAAAGTAGTACATTGCTTGTTCACGAGTAAGTTTTGAAACAGGAGGTAAAACACCAAATGCATCAGCAGTTAGGAAGATGATATTTTCAGGATGACCTGCCATTAAATCTTCTTTGTGATTTTCAATATGTTCTATTGGGTATGAAACACGAGTATTTTCTGTTTTAGAACCATCTTCATAATCAACTTCACCCTTACCATACATAACAACATTTTCTAAAAGTGCATCTTTACGGATAGCTCCATAAATCTCAGGCTCACTTTTTTCATCTAAGTTGATAACTTTAGCATAGCATCCACCCTCGAAGTTAAACACACCGTGGTTATCCCAACCATGTTCATCATCTCCGATTAAAGCACGATGAGGGTCAGTCGAAAGTGTAGTTTTTCCAGTTCCACTTAGTCCAAAGAAAAGTGCAGTATCACCTTTTTCTCCAACATTTGCAGAACAGTGCATTGAAAGTTTACCCTCAAGTGGTAACCAGTAGTTCATCATAGAGAAGATACCTTTTTTCATCTCTCCACCATAGTATGTTCCACCTATGATTGCTAGATTATTTTCGATATCAAAAAGAACAAATACTTCAGAGTTTAGACCATGTTCTTTCCATTTCTCATCAACTGCTTTACATGCATTTAAAACTGTAAAATCTGATTTAAAAACTTCAAGTTCAGATTCTGTTGGACGGATAAACATATTTTTAACAAAATGTGCTTGCCAAGCTATCTCAGATACAAAACGAACAGATCTTTTTGAAGCTGCAGATGAACCACAAAATACATCAGTAACATAAAGATCAGTATTTGATAATTGTTCTTGTGCTACAACTAAAAGTTCTTCAAAAACATCAGAACTAATTTTTTGATTTACATCACCCCAAGCTATAAATTTGTTAGATGGGTCACGATCAACAAAATACTTATCTTTTGGACTACGACCTGTAAAAATTCCAGTATCTACTGCTGTAGCACCCTTTTTAGTTTCATGAACTTCACCGTTAGCAAGTTCATGTTTGATTAATTCATCATAACTAAGGTTATGAAAAACATTACCAATATTCTTTAATCCTAATTCTTCTAATTCAGCAACTGCCATAATTTACCTTGTGGTACTTATTTTATGACATAATTATACACTTAATAAACCTAAAATAAAAGTAAAAATAGCACTGAATTTAAAAAAAATTACTTTAAGATTTTTTAGATAAAATTGCATCCTAACCATCTGCTCGCATAACTCAGTTGGTAGAGTATTACCTCGACAAGGTAAGAGTCACTGGT
>CAZSWW010000092.1:0-5684 GCA_964611265.1 uncultured Sulfurimonas sp.
GAACATTCACATAAAGTAAATTAGATGAAAAGATTAACAAAAGAAGAAGCACTAGACCTTATAAAAAATGCTGACTTAAAAACTCTAGGTAAGATGGCAACGGCTCGTAAAAAAGAGTTACATCCAAAAGGTGTTACAACTTTTGTAGTAGATAGAAATATAAACTACACTAACATCTGCTGGGTTGATTGTAAGTTTTGTGCATTTTACAGACATGAAAAAGATGCTGATGCTTATGTACTAACTTTTGATGAGATAGATGCTAAGATAGATGAGCTACTAGCTATTGGTGGAACTCAGATACTTTTTCAAGGTGGAGTGCATCCAAAGCTAAAGATAGAGTGGTATGAAGATTTAGTAGAACATATCCATACTAAGTATCCAACTATTACTATACATGGTTTTAGTTCTATTGAGATAGATTTTATAGCTAAAGTCTCTCGCATCTCTGTAACAGAGGTTTTGCAAAGACTAAAAGCTAAAGGTCTTGCATCTATCCCAGGAGCAGGGGCTGAGATACTTAGTGATAAAGTTCGAGATATAATCGCTCCTAAAAAGATAGATAGTGATGTTTGGGTAGATATACACCGTCAGGCTCATAAACTTGACATCATGAGTACAGCTACTATGATGTATGGAACGATAGAAAGTGATGAAGATATAGTTGAACACTTTGATATGGTTCGTAAACTTCAAGATGAAACAGGTGGGTTTCGTGCATTTATAATGTGGAGTTTTCAGTCTGATAATACAGAACTAATCGCTCAAATACCAGATATAAAAAAACCATCTTCAAACCGTTACTTACGACTTTTAGCAGTTGCAAGATTATATCTTGATAATGTGCCAAATATCCAAAGTTCATGGGTAACACAAGGTGCATATATAGGTCAAATGGCATTACATTTTGGAGCAAATGATTTAGGTTCAACTATGATGGAAGAAAATGTTGTAAGTAGTGCAGGGGCTAGTTTTGCACTAAGTAAAAAAGAGTTAGTGCATCTCATAGAAGATATAGGTGAAAAACCAGCTATACGAAATACTGCTTATGAGATTTTAGAGAGGTTTTAATTTTACTTAGTTGTAAATCTAAAAACACCATCAAAATCTTTTATATCTTTACTCTGTAGTTCATTGCATCTCTCAGAGTAAAGATTATAAAGATGTTTATTATACTTTGCATATAAACTATCAAACTCCACTTTAGCATCTTTAAACGATGCTTTCATATATAAATTATGAGCATTATTATAAGTATTTATCTCTATTTTTTTATTTTTTCTAGGATTTCCTTTTGATAAAACTTCATATATTTTTATAGGTTCATTTTTACCTTTTACTTGAACTATATCTAGTAGTTGTAACACATAGTTTTTAGTTAGTTGATTTTTAGTAAACTCAGATATGATAAGTCTAACTTTGTATGGTTTACAAAGTCCCTCTAATCTTGATGCAAGATTTACTGCATCACCTATGATGGTGTAATCACTTCTACCACTTGAACCCATCTCACCTGTTAGTACATCACCTGTATTTATACCGATGCCGTAGTCTATGTCAAAGCCGTATTTTTTGCTTATGGTTTTGTTTAGAGTATCTCTTATCTGAATCTGTTTTAGAGCTGTTAAAACTGCTTTATCTGCATGGTTAGCTACCTTTAGAGGTGCATTCCAGTAAGCCATAACAGCATCACCTATAAACTTATCTATAGTACCGTGGTTTTTTTCTATAACCTTTACCATAGCATCCATATAGAAGTTTAAAAACTCCATAATCCTAGCAGGTGATTTTAACTTTTCAGATATACTCGTGAACCCCCTAATATCTGAAAAATATATAGTTGTTTCAACAACTTTAGCTGAGAGTACATCATTTTCAGGGTTTTTTAGTAACTCATCCATAACTTGTTTTGAGACTTTTTTAGCAAAACTACCTTTTATAATCTCATTTAATCTACTCTCAAAAAGATACTTTATACTTAAAACTCCCATCAAACTAAGAAGGAATGCAAAAAGTGGAAATATGGTGTTAAGTATGATAAGGTATGTAAAAAGCAGATGGTAGTAAAAGTACAAAATCCCAATACCACTAACTAACGATAGTAATATAATCCAAGAGAGTGAAAAAAGTGAAAACACAAAAACAACTAAAAATGTTATAAGGATGATTATCGCTATATCTGCCATCTCTGACCAATAGGGTTTACTCAGCATATCATCATTTAAAAGGTTGTCTATCATATTTGCATGAAGTTCAACTCCTGCTATAACACTATCCATAGGTGTTGAACGCATATCCATAAGACCATGTGCAGATGTTCCTATAAGTATAAATTTACCCTCAATATCTTCTTTTTTTATGGTGTTATCGTAAACATCAGATGCAGATATATAGTTATAACTTTTAAATTTGCCACGAAAGTTTAGGAAAATTCTACCATTTCGGTCAGTTTTTATATGTTGTGAGTTTAGTTTTATATCTTCTATACCACTTTCATTATAGTGCAAAATCACTTTCTTACCCTGCTGTGCAATTCTATACATCTCAAAAGCTAAAGATGGAAATACCATACCATCAAACTCTATAAGCATAGGGACACTTCTAATCATACCACTCTCATCTGGTATATTGTTCATAAACCCACTAGAGTATGCAGAGTTTTGAATGATCTCTATGTTGGGTAAAACTCCAAGTGCTTGTGGTAAAAAACTATCTGTTTTACCTTTTTGGATAAATATAGCAGGTATTTGTGGTGCATCTTTTGTGTTTTTTGTATCAAAATCAAACATATAACCTAGTATGGTTGGTGTTGTGGATATGGTAGATGCTAAGATGTTATCATAATCAGGAAGATTTTTTCCTTTTAGATGCCATTGCTTAGCAAACTTTTTAGGTGAAGTTTTATCTGGCTCTGCAAAAACAATATCTAGTCCAATTATACCAGCACCAGCATCTGTTAGATTTGTTAAAATTTTAGCTACTTTATCTCGCTCCCATGGCCATTGACCAAGTTTAGCTAGACTTTTTTCATCTATATCTACTATGACTATATCAGGACTAGCTTTTTCATCTCCACGATATTTAAAGTAAAAATCTCTTACTCTACTGTCTAGTGATTGAAAATATGTAGGTAGGTATAGATATGAAGTGATAAGTATAGATGTAACAAGTATAAAAAGTAATGTGAGTATTTTATACTTGTTTTTCAAAGTTTAGTTACCAGATAGATTAGTATTTGTATGAACTTGGTAAACACCTTTTGCACTTAGTGTAGAACTTTCATAGATGGTGAAATCACCAGCTGCATCATTTCCAGTTGCCCCAACTAAATGTCCTCTTGTTATACCATCAGCACTTTGTTGTGTGCCATCTAAAGATGCATTTGCTTTGATTCCAGTTATATCATACACTCCCCAATCAGCATCATTGGCTGTATTTCTTATAGTTAGGGTTGCTGTATCTGCTCCAAAGTTTACATCTAGTCTTGATACACCACTTACAATATTATTGTTATCATTTATATCTATGGCTTTGTAACTACCATCATAAACTACTCCATCTATACTGTAGTTAGCTATGGCATCTGTCGTTGTTTCAACTCCAGATGTCCACAAACCAGATACATCTCTTGGTATACCAGTATCTACATTATCTTGGTCATAGGTAAATGCTACATTCCATTCACCCCAACTCATCTCATCAGCAGGGTTTAAGTCATCATCTGTTGCATTAAAAGTGTTTGTTGTTGGTTCAGATATATTGGTTATAGCATTACCACCATCTTCTAAAACAGATATTGATAAAAAAGATGAGTTAAAATTGCTTATAGAAGTGTAGCTTGTTGGTGTAGATATTGTGTATTTCCATTTGTTGGAAGTGGTTGCATCTGTTTCTTCAATCCATGAATTTTGAGTGTAAAATTTAGTCCCTAAACTAATATCTTCTATACCCATAGATACTTTATCGACATTATCTACTCCAACACCACCACCTAGATACATTTTTGTAGGCAGTACAACACCATTTCCAACTTCATACACACCTTTAGATAAGATTGTACCTTGGTCAAAAAGTGTAAATGCCCCACCTGCTGAAAGACCATTTACCCCATAAAATTTTCCACTCATATTTCCATTGGCATCATCTCTTTGTGTTGCATGAAATTCCCCATAGCTATTTATATCACCCATAAGTGATGAAGCATCAAAGTAAGTTTTTTGAAATAAGCTACCAGTTACTGGTGCATCTATGATTAGCTCGGCACTATCAAAAGCAAAATTTACATCAAGTAAAGCAGAACCAGTTATAGTTGAATCATCTGATAAATCTATAGCTTTATATGTTCCAGCATAAGATAAAAAGGTTTTGTTCGTAACAGCAAGATTTAATATGCTTGATGGAGTTATCTCCCCAGTTACAAATAGACCGTTTGTAATAGTTCTAGTAGAACTACCCTCATTATAGGTTATATCTATAGCCCAATTACCCCATGACATATAGCTACCATTTGGTGTAGCTGTAGCTGCTATAGAACTAGAGTCAGGGATTACAGTTTCATTTTCAGTATCAGCAGATATAAGTTCTCCAGCAAATTCGTATTTTGATACAAATGATGAAAGATTTATACCATTGTATTGAAATGTAGTGGAATCAGTTTGATCTTTTAACTTTGAGTACGATATTTTATTTGCTACTTCTAATACATTTATATTTATATCTTCATACCAATATGTTGATTTATCGGCAGTTATATTTGATACAGATAAACCATTTAGTTTTATAGGTAGTTCATAAGCACTTTGAGTAACATCAAATATACCATTTCCAAAAACTTCACCACTTTCAAAATTCATAACTTTAAAACTTCCTGATATATTTGTTCCATCTCCATAGTATGAAGCACTTAGATAACCAAAATCACTACTAATGAGTTTTCCATTTGTTACTTCAATAGGTATAGATTCATCTTCATTATTTGCAAGAAAATTTTGTAAGATAAGTTTTCCTGAATTATTAGCATAGTCTATATTTAGAGTTGCATCACCATGAGTGTCTGTAGCACTGTTGTTATTGTTTGTGTCAAAATAATAACCTATAAATTTACCATCATAAATAGCACTAAATCCTGAAGCAGTTATGGTACTAACGATGCTAGGGTCTATCTGTATCCCTGTTATCCAGTAACCTAAAGATTTTATCTCATTATCATAAGTGTCATTATAAGTATCATCATATAAAATATCTAGCTCCCATCTTCCCCATGATGTAAAACTACTTGTTGTAAAATTTGTATTGTTAGTTTGTGTTTCAAAGATATTTATACCACCAGATTTTATCCTTGCATTTGCATAGTTCCCAGTATTACTAACAGCTACACTACTAAAAGTTGTTTGAAAATTATCTAATGAACTATAACTTATAGGAGTTGTAGCAAGATTGTATTGCCAATCTACAGTATTTGAAGTTGAATCATAAGAACTCTCTTTTACAAAAGAGTTTGCAGAGTCAAAAGATGCGATACTATCAGTTGTTGTGATACTAAGTTTTATACTTGGCAATATATACTGAGCATATTCATCTATACTTTGAATAGCATTTGCTCCATTGGTTGAGGTTAGTAGGTTTATAATCTCTGGTTCAGGTGGAGGAGGTGGTGGTGCTGGAGGTGGTGTGTATGCAGCTTC